>JAFITR010000079.1 GCA_017116025.1 Simkania negevensis | reverse complement strand
GTTGAAAGTATTATGTTTACACTTAGCTTGATGCGTATGGACCTTCGGCCTGAAGAAAAAGTAGTAGTCCTTCAGGGGGGTTAGCTGTAAATTTTCTACACCTGAATAGTTACGTGTCCTTTAACAAAATACTCTCTTTTTTCTCTGCGTCTTTGCGTTTCATCTCGTTGTTTCGTTACCCTCTAAACCTTACGCGTCTCATCGTTGATGAGGGCGAAGATGGTGTTGAGGTCGTATCCTTTTGCGGTGAGCTTACGCACAAACTTGGCCCGCTCCTTGGGGTTGTTAAGGTCAACGGTGGTGCCCCGACGCGATTCAAGCAGTGAACGTATCTGCTCTTTCTGCTCTTCTTTACTGCAATACTCTTCTAGGAGGGCATCGAGTTCATCTTTGTCAGCCTGAAACCCGATAGAAGCAAGTTTTGCCCGTATCCATTGAGGCCCCTTCTTCCTTTTGGCTTGGCTGTGAACGAACTGTTCAAGCCAACGGCTATCGTTGATATACCCCTTCTTTTCGCATTCTGTAATGACCTGTGAAGCGATCTCTTGAGGAACATCGCGCTGTTTGAGCTTGTTTCGCACCTTCACCGCAGGATATTCTGCTTTGGAAAGCAAAAAAAGGACATACTTGAAAGCTTCTGTATGCTCGTCATTGTTGCTAATTGTCATCGACTACCTATACAACTATTTTTGTATTCCTTGTTTGTTTCCTTGACAAGACGACTTTTCGGACTTCTTTGTTTGCCACACGGATCCCTCTCGCTTTTACTCCTTTGACAAGGACAGTATCGAGGTCAAAAAGGAGGGACTTGATCTTTTGGCGCGCTTTTTGTTTGAACTTAAATTCAATGGAGAGATTTGGCTGCGTCGTCAGGTACTCCAAAGCCATCCCTTCGTCAAAGAATCGGTACTTTCTTTCTACGATGAACTTATCAATAACGAACCTCTTAACGTAGCAACAGCCGGTTTTGGGATCGCGATAAGCTACGCGAAAGATCTTTTCCTTGTCTGCAACACCTAGGTATACAAGAGGAACTCCTTGCTTTGCCACATATTGCTTGTCTGGGATATTAATGACGGAATAGGATCCGTCTTGATAGAGCAAGAAGATCTTATCGATATTTTTGCATTCGAAAGAGGTTTCTGCCGATATTTTTGTTCCGACAAACCCTTTGTCGATATCAAAACCTACCTTCACATCTTTAACAGCAATCACACGTTTATCAATCTGGTCAATCTTCTCTATCACTGTCTTTCTTTCCCAGCCTTTACCATATTTGCTGATCAACCCCTTGATGTATTTGATCGAGTAACGCTTGATGCTCTTTAAATTCTTTTCAACCTGTACCACCTTCTCATTCAACGCCTTGATCTCTTGTCTGTTTTTTTCGATATCAAAACGGGAGATTCTCCTGATGGGGATCGAAAGCAGGCGTTCCCTGTCGTCGTACGTAGGGACACGTTCCAGCTTCTTATGGTAAGGCTTTAGACCTTCTTCGATCGCCTCGTGAATCTTTTCATAGGCAACGACATCTTCGATTTTTTTATATACTCTGTTGTCGATAAAAATCTCTTCGAGGGTCTTGTTAAAAATTTTTTCTAACGCACGTTCTCTTTCTATCTCCAGTTCTTTTTGTAGGTAGCCTTGAAGCTGTTCAACGTGGTAATGCAAGATCTCATTGACATCCGTTTCCCATGGGAGCCCGTCCTTGATCGCTAACACTTGTGAAGAGAGATCTACTTCACACTCTGTGAATGCGTAAAGTGCATCAATGGTCTCTTCAGCATAGACACCGCGCGGCAGGACGATCTCTATCTCCACCTTTTCCGCTGTATAGTCGTTGATGGTATCGACCTTGATCTTGCCCTTCTTTGCTGCCTCAGCAATGGACTTCACAAGCGAGTCAGTCGTTGTGCCATAACAAAGTTCTTTGACAATGATCGCCTTTTTGTCCTTAATCTCAAGCCTTGCCCTCAGCTTAACCTTGCCCCTCCCAAAATCATACTGTGAAGCATCCATGATCCCTCCGGTAGGGAAGTCAGGGAGGATCGTATAGTCGCTACGCCCTTGTAAGATAGCGATCTCTGCCTGTAGAAGCTCGACAAAGTTATGAGGAAGTATACGAGTGGCCATGCCAACAGCGATACCTTCCGCGCCCTGCATCAGCAGGATAGGGACCTTGGCAGGCAGGACAGCAGGCTCTTTATTGCGCCCGTCGTACGAGGGAAGGAAGGTCGTCAGGTCGGGGTTGAACATCGTCTCTTTTGCAAGGAGGAGCAGGCGCGTTTCGATATATCGTGGAGCAGCGTGCGGATCACCTGTGTGAGGGTTTCCAAAGTTTCCTTGCTGATCGAGAAGGAACCCCTTGTTTGCCAGGGTGACGAGGGCATCGTTGATCGCTGCCTCACCATGGGGATGTAAAGCCATTGTCTGTCCAGAAACGTTAGCGACCTTGTGTAGCTTCCCATCATCGATCTTGTACAGCGTTTGCAAAATGCGCCTTTGTACAGGCTTCAACCCGTCAGCGACATGAGGTATCGCCCTCTCAAGGATGACATACGAAGCATACTTGATGTAATTGTCTCGCATCAGATATTTCAAATCGTCCATATCACTTCTCTGCTAGCCTGGCAAGCTCGCGCAAGACGAGCTCCTCATTTTCTAGGTTTTTCATCACAAACCGTCTGCGTTCGGGGGTGTTTTTACCCATATAAAACTGCAAGGTGGGGTGGATATCACTAAAAGCAGCTACCGACACAGGCGTCAAGCGAATATCTTTAGCAATAAACTGCTTAAACTCGTTTGGAGAGATCTCTCCCAACCCTTTAAAACGCGTCACCTCAAGATCTTTACCCTTTAGTTTCCGCATCGCACGGTCTCTCTTCTCTTCGGAATAACAGTAGAGTGTTTGCTGTTTGTTCCTCACTTTAAACAGAGGTGTTTCGAGAATGTACAAGTGTCCTTGGATCACCAACGCCTCAAAATAGGTGAGGAAGAAAGTGATCATCAGGTTGCGGATATGCATACCATCAACATCGGCATCAGTAGCCAAGATCACCTTGTTGTAACGCAACTCATCGATGCCATCTTCGATGTTCAATGCATTCATCAGATTGAACATCTCTTCATTCTTGTACAGCTGATCCATCTTTAAGCCAAAGACATTGAGAGGCTTCCCCCTCAATGAAAAAACCGCTTGCGTCAAAGGGTCACGCGAAGCAACGATCGATGCACTCGCAGAGTCCCCTTCTGTGATAAAAATCATGCTCGCATCACCATGTTGTGACCGATCATTAAAATGATACTTGGAGTCGCGCAGTTTAGGGATTTTAATCGCTATCTTCTTCTGCCTCTCCCTAGCCTCTTTACGAACAGCAGACAGCTCTCTGCGCACCTTTTCATTGAAAGCAATCCGGCTGATCAAACGGTTTGCATAGTCGGGATGTTTGTACAACAAATCACATACAGCGATTTTGATCTGCTGCACCCATTCGCTACGCATCTCCGGATTGCCCATCTTATTCTTCGTCTGCGACTCAAAGAGAGGCTCTTTTACTTTGACAAGGACAGTAGCGACAACACCTTCACGAACGTCAACGCCTTGGAAAGACTTCTTTGCATACTCATTAACACCTTTCAACAACCCTTCTCGAAAGGCGGAAAGGTGTGTGCCTCCATCGGAAGTGTGTTGTCCGTTGACAAACGAAAAATAGGTTTCTCCATAGCTCTGTGTATGTAAAAAGGCAAATTCCAGCCCTTTGCCGGCGTAGTGAAAAGGCTCGTATAACCGCTCGTCTTTTACCTCAGAGTTGATCAAGTCAAGCAGCCCTTGTTCAGAAACAATGACCTCACCGTTGTATTTGATCTTCAAGCCACTGTTCAGGTAAGCATAGTACCAGATACGCTTCCTCAAATAGTCATCGAAGAATTTATACTTTTTGAACATTTCCGGATCAGGAATGAACTCAACATACGTGCCGTTGGGCTCTTTCGTCTTCCCTTTCTTCTTTTCGATCAACTTCCCACGAGAAAACGCTGCCTCAAGATAGCACTTCTCCCTTACACTCCTTACCAAAAAATGATGCGACAGTGCATTGGTCGCCTTTGCTCCAATACCATTCAGTCCAACGGAAAACTGGAATACATCGTCGTTATATTTTGCCCCTGTATTGATCTCGCTAACACAGTCAATAACCTTGCCAAGAGGGATGCCACGACCACGATCTCTTATCTTCACTTTAGCAAGGTCAAAATCGATGTCCACATCGATGATCTTGCCATGGCCCATAATGAATTCGTCGATACTGTTGTCGATAATCTCTTTGAACAAGACGTATATTCCGTCGTCGTGGTGGGAGCCGTCCCCCAGCCGTCCGATGTACATCCCCGGCCTCATACGTATATGAGTGAGGGGGTCGACAGTTAAAACAGAACTTTCTGTGTAGTCTTTAGCAGCCATTTCTCTTCGCTTTCAATGGTTGGAAAAAAAAGAATAGCAGGATTTCAGCAATTCCCGCTACCCTTTGTATTTTCGTAACTATAATCTAGTACTAAAAAAATCTACAGCTAGCCCCGCCAGGAGGACCACTATTTTTTTCTTCAGGCCGAAGGTCTGGAATGTAACAGCCCAGAGCAACGCCCTGGGTATAGCCCACAAAACATTTGCAGCCTGAAAGGCTGCAACATTCACTCGATTTCACACATGTTTTTCATCAAATACAATGCCACATTCCTTCAGAAAGGGATAGCATTCATCTTGGAATAACACCTTTGATGATGTTTTTGTTGATATCGATAAGAGGAATTGTGTTATACAAGATTCTTCTACATGTTGCAGCCTTTCAGGCTGCAAATGTTTTATGGGCTATACCCAGGGCGTTGCCCTGGGCTGTTACATCCCAGACCTTCGGCCTGATGTCAGTTCATACTTAAAAAGGGATCTGCATGAATTTACCCATTTCTTTGCTAACAGAAGAACTCAGGGACAAAACAGTTCTTGTTACGGGAGGGACAGGCAGCTTCGGCCGCTCTTTCATCAAGCTTCTACTCGAACAATTTTCTCCGGCCAAGGTCATCATCTTTAGCAGAGATGAATGGAAGCAGTGGGATATGCGTCAGACCTCTCCTATCTATCGGAACGACAACATCCGCTACTTCCTTGGAGACGTCAGGGACAAGGAGAGACTATACCGCGCCTTTAAAGACGTCGATATCGTCATCCACGCCGCCGCACTCAAGCAAGTTCCCAAAGCGGAGTACGATCCTTCTGAATTCATCAAGACAAACATCATCGGGGCGATGAACGTCATCGATGCTGCCATTGACCTCGGCGTCCAGAAGGTGATCGCTCTCTCTACAGATAAAGCGGTCAACCCCATCAACCTGTATGGAGCGACAAAACTTAGCTCCGACAAGCTCTTTGTTGCTGCTAACTCTTACGTAGGGAAGATGAGCAAACCCATTTTCTCTGTCGTACGCTACGGCAATGTCTTGGGGAGCAGAGGAAGCATTATCCCTCTGTGGAAACAACTGGTCGAAGAAGGCACTACCGCTCTGCCCATCACGGACTTAAGAATGACACGCTTTTGGATCACCCTCGAACAAGCGGTATTTGTTGTCCTCAGCTCGTTAACACGCATGGTGGGGGGCGAGATTTTTGTCCCTAAGGTACCGAGCATGAAGATTGTCGACCTCGCTGAAGCAATCGCTCCTGGCATGGCCCATCAGATTACAGGAATCCGTGCAGGGGAGAAGTTGCATGAGCTGATGATTTGCGCAGACGACGCCCGCAACACATACGAATTTAACGATTACTACGTCATCTGCCCTCACCTTACCTCTGACCAAAAAGAAGACTTCCTCTATGAAATCATCAGAGAAGGCACCCTCCTTTCTGAAGGTTTCTCCTACGCCTCCAACACAAACAGCCAATGGCTTGGTGTTGAAGAGCTCAAAAACATCCTCATCCCAGACCTTTCAAAGAAAGAGAGGGATAGCGGTCTCTTTGCTGCAGTATAAGGATAGGGATGCAGATAGCCGTTTTAGGGATCAACCACAAGTTTGCTGCTCTGGAAGTCCGGGAGCATTTTGCCAAGCTGTGTCACTATTACATCCGTAATCAGCAGGACTTTCTCTACCCTAGCGTCATTTTATCGACATGCAACAGGACGGAGATTTACTATAGTGCCTCTGACTTATCAAAAGCTGGGGACGAGCTACACCAACTCCTTTCGACTCCCCTATATAACAACTTCTACAACACCACCTACTTTTTTACTGGTCCAGACTGCTTCACCCACCTTGCGCACGTGATTACCGGCATGGACAGTGCGATCATTGGCGAAACAGAGATCCAAGGGCAGGTAAAGAAAGCCTACCTCATCGCCACAGCCAACACCTCGCTGCCCCATGAGCTGCACTACCTGTTCCAAAAGTGCATGAGGATAGGCAAGCAGATACGCTCACAACTTCTTCTTGGGAAGGGGGGGTTATCGTTAGAGCAAGCGCTTTTGGACTTGTGGCAGCTCACCTTTGGCAGCGCCTCAGTCCACCGTATTCTCTTCATCGGCGCCTCAGAAATCAACCACAAGATGATCCAATTTTTTAAACTCAATCAAGTACCGAACGTCTCTTTATGCAACCGCTCTTTCGAAAAGACAGAAGCCTTCGCCCAAGACAATGAGATCCATCCACTTCCCTGGCATGCAGCACGCCAATGGCCAGACTATGACATGGTTGTCTTCGGGACAAAATACCCCGACTACCTCGCTACCCCAAAAGATTGTATTGGCAGTACAACAAGGAAACGGTTGCTTATCGATCTAAGCGTGCCACGCAACGTCGACCCCGCTCTGGGCAATGTTCCAAATGTCAGCCTATACAACATCGACGACATGCACGCCCTCGTATCGAAGGAAAAGAAGATCGATTCACGCCTAGCAAAAACGATAGAAACAACTTTGAATCATGCCGCTATGCGCCAACATCAAATATTCCTTGACAAAACCTCCCTACCCCTTGCCGTAGAGGTTTAGTAAGC
>JAFITR010000078.1 GCA_017116025.1 Simkania negevensis | reverse complement strand
TCTTCGCGATGGAAGATAAAAAGGCCAACGAAGAGGATAGAGAAGCTAAGCCAAAACTCCCATGGGACAACCTCTTTAAGGAAGATCCAACCAAAAATCGCAACAAAGATGGGGGTGGAGAATCCTGAGAAGGACATAAACGTTGCCGTATATTTCTTGAGAAGGTGGCCGTAGAGGTTATAACAAATCAGGTTAGAGATAATGAGCAAGGCGATACCCGTCTCCAAAAAGCCCACAGTATTCCAGACAGGAAGAGGGTTCCAAGTTTCCACCATACGCGAATAAATCAGAGTCAAAACACCTCCAATCGCCATGGCATAACCGTTAACGGTCCATGTACCAACACCTTTATGCGCAACAAACTGGCGCAACAAAATCCAACCGTAGACAGAGCTGACAGCCGCTGTCAACAAAGCAATCTCTGGCCAGGAGAGGAAGAAGAAGGCCTTGCCAAAAGAAGAGGCTACAAGGTTGATTGATTCCGTTGTCCCTCGGGTAAAGATAATCTCTTCCGGCTTGGCAGCATTGAGAAGAAGTCGGATTTTCTCCCTCACGCCGTGGTAGGCTTCTGTGGCATGGATAGCAAGGTCGTAGACTGCCCTGTGTACCGTGCCGTAGCGCGTCTTGAGGAAGTCGGTCATGGTGTCGATGACGAGAGAGGGCTTGTGTGCTGTTGCCGCGGTATCAAGGTAGACGAGGGGCTTGCCTTGCATTTCTTGCGTAAGCATCGGAAAGTCGTTGCGAGCCTTGGCAATATCTACCATGCTATTCTCGTTATGTAATTACTCAGATACCCCGACGAGGGAGGGGTGTTTGAGTAGTTGCTTTGTTATTTTAATAGCTGTCGACCCATTCCAAGGCAGTTTCATGTTGGGACGCTAGCGGAATTTTCTCTACCACGTCTGTACAGAACCCGTAGAGCAGCAGCTTGTTGGCCGCCTCTTTGGAGATGCCGCGTGTCAACAGGTAAAACAGCTGCTCTTCGTCAAGCTGTCCTATAGTGCATCCGTGGGAGGCTTTGACGTCGTCGGCAAAAATCTCCAAGTTGGGTTTGCTATCTACTATCGCTGTATCGCTCAACAATATGTTGGCATTGAGTTGGTAAGCATCTGTCTTTTGTGCTTCTTTGTGGATGTAGATTTTGCCTTCGAAGCTTGAACGTGTCTGGTCGCGGAGGATGCTTTTGAACAGCTGTGTAGAAGAACAGTTTGGAGCAACGTGTTCCATCAACACGTTTGTATGCATCTGGTTTTTCCCTTGTAACATACAAGCTCCATGCAGCAACGCTTGGGCACCGCTACCGATTAGCCGCACATGGTAGTCTTCGCGGATGGCTGATCCTCCACTGTTTAAGCTTACAGAAGAGAGCACGCTAGATGCTTTGATCGTCGCACGCATAAAAGAAAAGAGCATAAGATTCGAAGCCGTCCTGGCCGTGTTGTAACAGATGTGCAGGTGGGCATTCTCTTCCAGAGAGATGTCGAACAGCTGGTTAATCCAATGGTTGGTGTTGTTGGTGTGGTGTAAAGTGGAAAAAACCCTGGCCTCTGCATGGACTCCCAAAGAGAGGTGAATGCGCGGCGCCATGATCGATGGTGATTCGGCCGTGACAACGTGGTGGATTTGTATCGGGTCTTTGATGACGACATTCGGAGGCAGGTAAACAAAGAGGCCGCTGTCGTGTAAAGCAGCGTTGAGCATAGCAAAAGAGTCGCGTTCTTCTTTGACAGACTCTTTCATGCGCTTGTCGAGGAAAGGTCCGTACGAGCGTAATGCATCTGAAAGGGGTAGTATAACAGCCTTTTTGGGAAGGGCTTCGACGTTCGATAGGGAGGGGTTGTAGCAGCCGTTGACAAATACAAGACAGCTTTTACGACACTCGGATAGAATGTGCTCATCGACAATAGCTTGTGAAGGGGGTGATATCGTTACAGGAAGTAGCTCTGCTGCATACAACCTGCGTAACGGAACATACTGATACGGCCCCTGCTTGCGCGTAGGCAGGCCTATCGCATTAAAACGGTCCCACGCCTTCTTCCGAAGCCTCTTCATCGCTCCTTGCGATGTTGTACGTTCAAAAGCGGTGTCGATCGCCTTACGAAAACCCTCTGTTACCATTGTCATGAAGCTGCCTGTTGTGCGTTATGAAGCCAGTCGTAGCCTCTCTCTTCGAGGGTTATAGCAAGTTCTTTGCCCCCGGACTCGACAATTTTTCCGTCAAGCATGACGTGGACAAAATCTGGTGTGATGTAGTTGAGCAGGCGTTGGTAGTGGGTGATCAAAATCAGGGCGTTATCGCCGTCTCGTAACTTGTTGACGCCTTGAGCAACAACCTTCATCGCATCAATATCAAGGCCCGAATCCGTTTCGTCTAAAATGGCAAGTTTTGGATTCAACACTGCCATCTGCAAAATCTCGTTCCTCTTTTTCTCTCCGCCAGAAAATCCTTCGTTGATGCTGCGATGTTTAAACTCTGGCTTGATGCTCATCAAAGCCATCTTCTCGTCCAAAAGAGCGTCAAAAGTCTCTTCGCTAAGAGGGGTTTCTTTGCGTGCCTTTAACAGAGCGTTGTAGGCTATGTAGAGGAAGGTTTTATTCGATACCCCGCTGATCTCTACCGGATATTGGAAGCTCATAAAAAGGCCCAGAGCAGCGCGTTCTTCCGGTTCTATCTCCAAAATGTTTTCTCCGCAAAAGAGAACACCGCCTCCCGTCACTTCATAGGCAGGGTGGCCTGCTAATACCTTTGCTAACGTCGATTTGCCTGTACCATTAGGACCCATGATGGCATGGACTTCTCCTTTATTGACCGTAAGGTTGACCCCTTTGAGGATCGGGATACCATTAACTTCTGCGTGTAAATCTTTGATCTCTATCATGCTAGTCCTCATTATCTCTAAAATTAACCTACGGAATGCTCGAGTTTGAGCGTAAGGAGCTTCTGCGCTTCTGCTGCAAATTCTAACGGCAGCTCATTAATGACCTTTTTGCAGAAGCCGTTAACGACCATGTTGATCGCATCCTCTAGCGCAATACCACGCGATTGGAGGTAGAACAGCTGCTCAGCGTTCATCTTCGATGTTGATGCTTCGTGCTCAATCTGTGAGTTGCTATTGGCCGACTCAATATAGGGAAAGGTGTTTGCCGAACATTCGTCGCCTACCAACATCGAGTCGCACTGGGTATAATTGCGAGCTCCTTCTGCACGAGCGGCTATTTTGACAAGCCCGCGATAGCTGTTGTGCGACTGGTCGGCAGAAATGCCTTTAGAAATAATTGTCGAACGGGTGTTCTTGCCTAAATGAATCATCTTCGTGCCCGTGTCAGCCTGCATCTTGCCGTTGGTCAACGCAACAGAATAAAATTCTCCGACAGAGTTGTCGCCCCTTAAAATACAGCTGGGGTATTTCCATGTGATCGCCGCCCCTGCCTCAACCTGTGTCCAGGAGATCTTAGAATTCACCCCTGCACAGATTCCGCGCTTCGTCACAAAGTTAAAAATGCCCCCTTTACCTGTCTTCGGATCGCCCGAGTACCAGTTCTGTACCGTAGAATACTTGATTTCGGCATTGTCATGAGCAATCAACTCAACGACAGCAGCGTGCAGTTGGTTGTTGTCAAAAGCGGGCGCTGTACAACCTTCAAGGTAGCTTACATATGAGCCTTCTTCAGCAATGATCAGCGTGCGTTCAAATTGCCCCGACTCCTTGTCGTTGATACGAAAATAGGTAGAGAGCTCGACAGGAGAGCGTACCCCTTTGGGAACATAGACAAAAGAGCCGTCAGAAAAAACTGCCGAGTTCATGGTAGCAAAATAGTTGTCCCCAATAGGCACAACACTGCCAAGGTACTTCTTCACCAACTCAGGGTATTTGCGTATAGCTTCTGAAATCGAACATAAAATAACGCCTGCTTCCACAAGTTTCTCATGAAAGGTCGTGCCAATAGAAACAGAGTCAAAAATAACATCAACAGCAACATTCGACAGACGCTTCTGCTCGTCCAAAGGGATGCCCAATTTCTTAAACGTTTTCAAAATCTCAGGGTCGACTTCGTCAAGACTTGACAGCTGTTGCTTTTTTTTCGGTGCTGAATAGTAAGTCATGTTTTGATAGTCGATAGGAGGATAGCCAATGTTTGCCCAGTCAGGCTCTTCGCTTTCTAACCATCTGCGGTAGGCTTTCAAACGAAAATCTAACAAAAAAGATGGCTCTTCGTTCTTCTCGGAAATTAGACGTACAGTATTTTCCGTTAGTCCTTTAGGGATTGCTTCGCTTTCAATATCTGTCGTAAAACCATACTTGTATTCTTCGTGTTCTAACGCAGGCTGGGCGGGCATTTCAGCTTCCTCGGATATGTGAGTAAAAACGTCAACAAATTTTATCCGCTCTGCAGGATAAAAGCAAGACTCTTGTTGTTCTTCCATGCAAACAAAGTCTAGCGGAAAAATCGATGTTGATTATATCCTTCGGACTATGGTGTAACGAATTTTTTGAGGGGTTCATGAAAACAATTGGGCGGCAGCTTGCTGCTTTTTCTCTATTGGCATTACTTTTGTTAACCTCCTGTGGGCAGCAGTACACAACGCCGTTGTACAACGACCCACTCTTTAGACAGCCTGAGCTCGATCCTTCTCCTCTGGCAGAAGATGGGGAGGTGTGGACGCAGCGAGACTGGGTATTCGCTTCCGACGGGAAATTCCAGCCTCGTCCGAATGAAAATTTCGACGAATATTTAGGGCGTCTTCTAAACACTTTTGTTATGCAAGATCTTGATCTTCAGTCTTTAAAAGAGATGTCTCTTCAAAAAGAGGTGCAGACTGAGGAGTTAGAGAAGCAGCTGAAGATCCTCCATGATGAAAGTTTGGCAATGCGCTTGCGCTTAGCACAGTATATGGTTGAAGAGAGTGGGGGAATCCCTTTGCATTCCACTTTCAGAAGATACGAAATCGAGCGAGGCGATACCTTGAGAGATGTTGCTTTTCGCGAATACAACAATTACGAAGCATGGCTTGCTCTTTACCGTTTTAATTTTGAATTCCTTCCGGGTGGTCCCAATCGTATTAAACCTGGTGATGTGATTGTCCTTCCTAGCATGAAAAAAAAGCTCAACCTTCTCCTTCACCAAAAAGCTGCTGAAAAAACTCAGTGATTGTTGGAAAACGTCCATTCGATTATACTTCCTTCCCAATGCACCGGTAGCTTAATTGGATAGAGCACCCGGCTACGGACCGGGAGGTTGGAGGTTCGAGTCCTTTCCGGTGCATTCATTTCAACGGTTTTTAAAGTCGTAGCCAGAAGTTCTCAGAAGCACTAAAAATACTAGAAGTATATGCTCATTGAAGTCTTTCCCTCAGGGCCTTTTTCTACTAATGCATATCTCATTGCATGTGAAGAGACGAAGGAGGCAGTAGTCGTTGACCCTTCCCCAGGCTCTTTTGAAGCGATAGCCTCTTTTCTTGCCCAGCATCTGTTGAAGATCAAAAAAATACTACTCACACACTCCCACTGGGATCATATTGGCGACGTTGCTGCTATTGTTAAGGAGAGTGGAGTGGGTGTATATGTTCATGAACATGATGCAGGAAACCTTAAGGAGCCCGGTTCGGATGGCCTGCCTCTTTTTTTTGCTATCGAAGGTGTTGAGCCGACTGGATTTTTCTGCGAAGGGGACGAGATAGGCGTCGGCAACCTTAAATTCCTTGTGATAGAAACTCCAGGTCATACTCCAGGGGGCGTATGTTTCTACTGCGATAGTGAAGATGTCTTAATTTCGGGCGATACTTTGTTTAAAGGTTCAATAGGCAACCTGGATTTTCCTACGGCAAACGCAGAAGAGATGTGGCGTTCGTTGGATAGGCTCGCTAAGTTGCCACCACAAACGAAAGTATATCCAGGACACGGAGAAGCGACGACAATAGCAGAAGAAAGTTGGCTTTCTAAAGCCAGAGAAATTTTTGGATAATTCACCATATTTATGGAGGTATATATGTCGACATTAGTAGGAAAACAAGCACCTACCTTTCACGCCGGAGCTGTTGTCAACGGCCATATCATTGATAAATTCTCCCTCGAAGCTTACCGGGGAAACTATGTCGTCTTTTTTTTCTATCCCCTTGACTTTACCTTCGTCTGTCCAACAGAACTCCATGCTTTTCAAGAAAAGCTAGAAGAGTTTGCAGCGCGGTCGACACAAGTCGTTGGCTGTTCTGTCGATAGCGTATATTCCCACTTCGCCTGGCTACAGCAGTCAAAAACAAAAGGCGGTATCGAAGGCATTACTTATCCCATCGTTAGCGATATCAACAAAACCATCGCAAGAGACTATGGTGTGCTGCTCGAAGAGAAAGGCGTTGCGCTGCGTGGCTTATTCCTTATCGATAAAAAAGGCGTTGTTAGACACGTTGTCGTTAATGACTTGCCGCTAGGACGTTCGGTCGACGAAGCCCTGCGCATGGTCGATGCCCTTACGTATTTCGAAGAAAATGGCGAAGTGTGCCCTGCAAACTGGACAAAGGGAGCTCAATCCATGACTCCCGATAACCAAGGACTGGAAAAATATTTTTCTGCTAAGGAAAAACTAGCCACCACAGCTCGTTAAATAGTCGTAGAGATCTGATTCTGTCGCAATGATGATGCCATTGTACATCCGGCAAATCGGTACTGTGGCATCGTAGATCGATGGCTCCCCAACACCTGGTAGACCAATAGCAGCTAAGTTGGGGAACATCTTTTTGTTCTTCAGAAATCGTAAGCCGAGGACGTAGTCGTCCTCGCTATAGCCCTCCTCCTTTACACGAAAAAATACCAGCTGGTGCTCGTGCATCAACACCTGGACCGCGAAGTGCAAACCCTGGCTTTGCTCCGGAGGATGCCCCAACGTGTCTGCCAACTGCGGTAAAGAGCGACAAAAATAGGCCGTCCTAAACTCGCCCTTTTCTGCCTCGCCAAAAAGCGCAACCGTATACGGCATCGTAAAACCTCCACTCCTTCTTGCATCATTAACGATGCAAGTACCATGCCAAGATGGGAAGTCGCGGGGTGGTATAGTTTGGTAAGATGGTTGACACTTTTATTCACCAACAGGGACAGAAAGGGACAACAGGGACAGCAGAAGCGCTGTCCGTTTTTCTCCCTTTTTATCTGTTTTGTGCCACTTCCATCTCATTAACGTGAATT
>JAFITR010000077.1 GCA_017116025.1 Simkania negevensis | reverse complement strand
CTCTGTGGTAATAGTGCAACAACGCCGTTCTCTGTGGTAAAAATTCCAGCAGGAACCTCTCTGCTATCTCCACGGCAGGTCTACTTGATGGAATGGCATCCACTCTTTAGACTCGTTTTCTGACAGCTTTTTCCATCGGAATACAAGAGCACGGCACTGATGCGGCATAAGATCAACAAGATGGAACGCCCCTTGCGTATCATGTGAGCAGCTTCCGCTGTTGAGTTGATAGAAGCGATGTTGATTGCGGCAATCAATAATGCGATGTTGATGTTCGTGTCCATGCAGATAGATTTTCACTTGCGGATGTTCAAGGAGAACTTTCTCAAGCTTCTCACTGTTGCGTAGCTGCCTGCTTTTAGGAGCATGTGAGATGATCGGATAGTGATTTGCTACGACGACATGTGCTTGATCAGGAATAGCCTCTAGAACGGCATGAAGCCGTTCTGCTAACTCATCGGAAAACAAGCCAAAAGCGGAAAGAAGTGGTGTCGAGAGGGTGGTGTCGAGCCCTATCCACCACCAAATTTCGTTGAGCTGTGTACAACAGATCCTATCTTCTTTCAAGCTATAGTGAGGCAGAGAGGCATCTATTTTATTCTGAGGAATGTGAAAATACTGGTAAAATAGTTTGCTCTTAAACGCCTCTCTTGTGTAGTGGTCATGGTTACCTGGGATAAGTAGTACAGTCATGCCTTCGGCCTCGAGCATCCGTACAAATTCTGCAGCGATAGAGTATTCCTGTTCCAGCGCTGTTGTTGTCAGATCTCCACTAATACAAACGAGGTCGACATCATATTCACGCAGAAGCAGAGGGAGTTGATAGACTGCGTCATACTGGTAGATATATCTTCTGTGCAGCAGCAGGTTGAGATTGCCCAGCCAGCGTTTGGAAAGAAATTGTGAAGGAGACAAGGTAATATGGCCAAAGTGAATGTCTGAAAGATGTGCAAGACGTAAAACTCCTGGCCCCTTTACAAACTTCTCTTTCATGAGCGTCTATCCTTTGGAAAGATCAATTCTTTTCGATTGTGACGTCTGTCAATGGAACGCTGCAAAAAGGGTTGAGCAAGCCGCCATATCCATTGCCATTTTAGCAAAACAGAGACTATCTTGTATCTCCAATCGAAAACATCGACCATTTTTCTCTTCTTCACCTGCCTCAGGATGTGCTTTGCAGCGCTTTCAATACTCATCGAAGCGGTTGAATGTTCTTGTTTGACTCCATTGCCTGCCACTGTACGGAAGGGAGTAGCGATCTGTCCAGGGCAAAGAGTAAGAACTCGTACTCCATACTCTTTTACTTCACAGTCAAACGCAAGAGAGAAAGAGTTAATAAACGCTTTGGAGGCGGCGTACATGGCGTATTGAGGGAAGGGGAAAAATGCTGTTACAGAAGAGATGTTGGCGATAACACCTTTCTGCCCATTGGCAATCAACACCCTTGCAGCCTCGATAGAAAGCTCCATCGCCACTTCACCATTCAGCTGAAGGATGGTTTTTTGCTCGTTTACGGGGATAGCAAGAGCGGGGCCATAGATCCCCATACCAGCATTGTTGATGACAAGGTCAGGAGCAAATAAAACAATCGCATCAAGGAGAAGAGCCCGCGTCGAGGGGTGTACAAGATCGCCGACGACCCGATGTACATCGACCTGCTTTTGACATTCCGCAGCAACAGCATTTAAACGTTCTTCATTGCGTCCCGACAAGATCAAGTCGATTTTTTGTTGCGCCAGCAACAAAGCCAGCTGTCTACCAAGACCTGAGCTCGCACCAGTGACAAGAGCCCTGCGCACCTTAATCTCTCTCATCTTCACTCATTTTCGGTCTAGGATATCGTATACGCGAATGTATGGCAGCGAGGAGAGTTGTAAGCATCACACGCTTGACGATACCAAGCTCTTCGAAAGAAATATTGCACTCATCAAATTGACCGTCTTCCGCCTTTTCCCGAACAATCCGGGAGATGAGCTCTGCCACCGCCACCTCACTGACTTCTCGCAAAGAACGAGAAGAGGCTTCAACAGCATCAGCAATCATAATAATTGCTGACTCCTTTGTCTTCGGCTTAGGGCCGGTATAACGATACTCTTTCTCATCGACATCTCCCTTGTCACCCCCAACCAGATCAATCTGCTTGATGTAGAAATAGAGAACCAATGTTGTGCCGTGATGCTCTTTAATGATGTCGACAATCTGCTCAGGAATTCTATGTTTACGCGCCAGCGTGATCCCTTCACTCACGTGGGCCATAATCACCTCTGCCGACTCTTTTGGAGTCAGAAGCTGATGCATGCTCAGCTCCCCTTGCTGGTTTTCAGAAAAATACTGTGGGTTTGTCAGTTTGCCAATGTCGTGGTATAGCGTTGAGACGCGGCAAAACAAACCATTAGCTCCTATTGCAATAGCAGAAGACTCGGACAGATTACCGACAACGACAGAGTGTTGATATGTTCCAGGAGTTTCAATCGTCAAACGCCGCAACAACTCGTTGCTAGGGTCCATGAATTCCATTAGGGTGATATCAGTGATGATATGAAAGATGGTTTCGAAGAGGGGAAATAATCCTACGACGAGAATGGCTGTTAGCGCCATAAATCCCAAGACACTCAATACATCAACAACAATAGCAAAGTTCCATAGGATGTCGTGGTAGAAGCTAAAACCTACTATTACAGGAATACATACAAGCCACACTTTAAAACAAACAAAGAAAATTTCTTTCCTTTTGTGTAATGAGTGCATACTTAAGATGGCGACAACAGCCCCTACTGTATTGATCGTAAGAAAACCTGTACGTTTGATCGACAAAGCCATTGTGAGGACGATCAGGAGAAAACCGGCAACCAATGCTGCAACACGAGCGTTGGTCAGTCCACATAGTAAAATAGCAGCAAACGGTACAAAGAGGGGGTACCTGACCATTTCAATCAACTGAGAGTTGTTATTGATCAGCAGGTACTCCGCTACCTTAGCAAGAAAGAGCGTAACGATAATGACGGAGACAACAAGCGTGAGCTTTCTGTTCGAAACGAGAATATCAGGGAGCACACGATATAAGTAGATAGTAGCAACAACGACAAGGACGAGGGTAATGATCAAGGAGCCCAATAAAGTAACCGGGTGCCAGAGATTCCTCTCCGCACTCAATGCCTGTTTCATCGCCTGAAGCATCGCCACATGGCGAGAAGTAACCCGCTCACCCTGGTCAACTAGCCGTTTACCCGCCTCGATATGGGTAACAACATCAGGGATACGCGCTTGAACAAGACGGTGCAACGTCCTCTGTGCCGTGATGTCATCTTCAAATCTCCAACGCTTGGAATCAAAATAGTCGATAAAAAATTTCTTCGTTTTTGAGCGAACGTCAAAATGGGCAAAAGCAGCAGAGGTAATATGCCCCCAGAACTCTTTCGGCAGTAGTTCTCCATCTCCAACTATCGAGGGAACGAAAGCGAAATAATGGGGGTCATCGATATTGACTTCGTGCATCTTCTGCAAAGTGCGCACATCAGTAAAACGACCCTGTATAATCGCGTTTTCAAAAAGATCAGAAGCTTTGTATATCTCTTCGAACGTCGCCTCAGGAGCTTCTTCCCTCCAAGCGTTGTCATGGATAAGGAAAGCTTCGAAATCGAGGAAGCGCTGACGAATCTCCCTCTCGTCAAATCTGTATACCTTCCCAATATCCCTCCCTGCTTCCTGACGTAAGATCAGTGTCGCTTCATCATCGGGAAATTCAAAGTCAACCTGTGCAACGACGTATTTGGTTGCCGTAGTGTTGAGTTCAAGTGTGTCGACGCGTACTTCACGAAAATGGAGGAAGGCAAAAAGACATACGGTAAAGACGATTCCAATGCAAACGCGAAAGAAAACATTCGAATCAAAAAAACCACTCTCCCGAGGAAAGCGTAAATCGATCTCCTGCCTGGGAGACAAACGCAATTGCGTTTTTTTGTCACGGTCAGATTCTGCCATTGCTACGGCACCGCTCTACCCAATATTTAATGTAAACAAAATTGTGCACAAAACAGATGATAAACGCAACAGATTTACAGCAATTCCCGCTGCTCTTCCTATTCTCTTCGCTTTCTTCGCGTAACTATTCATCGCCCGCTTAGCTGTAAATAGCGGGAATTACTGACAGATTTACCAACTTTTAAAATAGCTTCATTTAAACTGATGTGATACAAAGAAATTTGATGTTTCACAAAATAAGAAGAGGTTTAAAGATGGGAGCAAAAGATCCGGCAAAGAAACGGCCTCAAGTGATCATCATTGGAGGCGGCTTTGGTGGTTTAACGGTGGCAAAAAGTTTGGGGTGGGTTGATGTTGACGTGTTGATCATCGACAAGACCAACCACCACCTCTTTCAGCCTCTTCTTTACCAAGTAGCCAGTGCGGCTTTGTCCCCAGCAGATATCGCCTATCCGATACGAGAGATTGTCTCCGATCAATCAAACACTTCCGTTGTCATGGCTGAAGTGACAAAGATCGATACAGAGAAGAAAGAGGTCTGGCTTGCTCACGATAACGTTTTTCCTTACGACTACCTCGTCATCGCTGTAGGAGCACGCCACTCCTATTTCGGCCATGACGAGTGGGAAGAGTATGCTCCGGGAGTCAAGTCTTTACAAGATGCGTTGAAGATCCGTAACAAAATCCTAACAGCATTTGAAAAAGCGGAGCGCTGCAAGACAAAAGAGGAAGCTCTTAAACACCTAAATTTTGTCATTGTTGGAGGGGGACCTACAGGCGTAGAGATTGCAGGAGCCATTGCAGAAATCGCCCACCAAACCATGTTGAAAAATTTCAGGAAGATCGACACGGAAGACACAAAAATTTATCTCATTGAAGGTGCTCCTCATATTTTGTCTGCCTATCCGAAAAGGCTTGCTACCAAAGCGCACAAGGCGCTAGAGAAGCTGGGTGTCGAGATTATTACCGGCACACACGTCACCGACATGAACGATCAGGGAGTCTACCTAGGGGATCGCTTCATCCAAGCTGATAACATCGTCTGGGCAGCAGGCAACAAAGCATCGCCTCTACTGAAGACGCTTAACACAGAATTGAAGAAAACAGGGCATGCTATCGTAAACTCCGACTGGTCTATCCCTGGCCATCCTGAGACGTTTGTAATAGGCGATGCAGCCTATTTTGAAGCAGAGGATGGCCGGCCTCTTCCAGGGATATCTCCCGTGGCGATACAAGGGGGACGCTACGTTGCAGACGTCATTATGAACAAGCTACCTCCAGAAAAAAGGTCGCCTTTTAAATATTTCGACAAAGGTTCTTTAGCGACAATAGGACGTGCACATGCAGTAGCGCGTATAGGGAATTTTGAATTTAGCGGATTTTTTGCCTGGCTAATATGGGTCTTTATCCACATTGCTTACTTGATCGGTTTTAGAAGCCGTTTTACCGTGATGATGCAGTGGGGATTTCTCTATTTTACAGGAAGGCGTGGTGCACGGTTGATCAACAAAGCAGTCAAAGACGACCCTCCACATAAAGACGTTGTTGCTTCAGAGAAGGCAGAAGAACCGCCAGCAAAAAAAGATAAGGAGTGAATATGGACCGCCTTGACCTAACCACTTCAAAAGCGTCTGACCTTTTGCGCCAACATCACCAGCGCGGCATCGATCCTTCCATCGGCAGCAAAAGAGAGGAGGATAACGATCCGCTTCTCGCTCTGGCACAGAAGAAGAACTCCGATACCATACGCCTCTCTTTTGAGATGCTCAGGAACAAGATCTCTCGCGAGCTTGATGAAACGATCAGCAGTTACCTCTCTAAACACAAAGAGATCGAAGGCAACTTCTTTATCGCCATCGTCTCAGGTAACGACGTTGGCCTTAAAGTTGAAGTGGTCAAGAAAGGTGATCTGCTTCAGTCTGTGACCGATTTCTCCGCTGAAGAAGCGAAACAGCTCATCGATGAACGCCACATAGGTCACTTTTCTCCCAAAGACTTCTCCCTTCAAACTCCTGACGACCCACTCTACCAAGGGTTGAAAAAGAGGATCTCACAATTCTTCTCCGAGTACGGCCCTCTACTCAATGTAAATAAGCAATGAATATAAACGCAAAGGGCGCGAAGAGAATAGAACGAGGGGCGAGTAGCAGCAAACAAAGAACTTTTTTTGTCCCTGTTGCCTCTATCATTCACAAATCAATACATTCGATCAGGATCAGCTCAGAAAACCGTGGGCAATCTCTTGCGTCGTTTGATTCCTGTAAGTCTCGCGAATCCCTGCAATATATTGAACAATTTTTTCTTTCTCCTCCTTAGAAGCTGACTCCATCCCCAAAGTAGTTATAATCAGCTCATCAGTCATGCTACGATCAATCCTACCATCAACTACCAACAACATATCAACGGTTTCTTTCTGATCCGATGTGAATTCTTTAACACGACCTGCCTCAGCAGTATTCTTGAGATATTCACAATACTGAGAAATTGCCTCGACCAGGGAAGGATCGTTCCCTGCATCCATAATCGCTACAATTTCCTCTAGACTCAAAAACATAACATCATCAATGAGTGCCCTTTGTTCATCAGTAAGCGAAACCGGCTCCTTGCGGCCAAGTTTGGCTTCAACAGCACCAACAGCAGTAGTAGAAGAAACAGCAGCATCATCAACAGAAACAATGTTCACGAAATGATTGTCCTGAGAGGAAAGCTGCCTTTTTGTTTCCTGTGGAGCTGATTCCACCAATATAGACGTCTTTGACGAAAACGCTATTCCCCCAGGGGGAATGATCTCAGCAAAAATAGCCTCAGCAACCCACGAGGTAACAACTTCTCCGCTATCGGAAAATCTGTTCACACCAGAGTCCTCCAAATCGACATCATTACTATGGCCATCAAAACAGCCGTTCACATCAGCAACAATCGTATTGGTATCCCAATAGCCGTTCCCATTCAAAAAATCAACATTGTCAACACGGTCAACAGAAGAGCCGGCAACACAAAGATCACCCATAAAGACCTACCTTAATTAAGAAGCAATTGCAAAAACATCCTTAATATAATATCAAAAAAGCAACAATATAACTCAAGGAAAAATTGCCAGGAGAGACTCTTTTTCTGACAGCAAACCTTCCAGAAGGAGTATTGCTTTTTCTTCAGGCCGAAGGCCTACTCGAGTTTGGCAGTTTTGTCAAAAAATAATCGCATGTTTATGGTTTTTTTTGCAGAAAAAATAGTGCAATTTGACAA
>JAFITR010000076.1 GCA_017116025.1 Simkania negevensis | reverse complement strand
GCGCCCCTTGATTGGCTTTAGCAAATGATAGGATATCAGCGTTTATTAGAAGGAGACAGTAATGCTGCCTTCTATAACGAGGATGTCGTCTTCTCCTTGTTGATTGTAAGAGAAGCGAGTCCCTTGAATAGGATTACCTGGTTGGGTGAGCAGATTCCTTCTTGGCGTATGCTGATATCCGGTTAGCATCAAGCCAAATCGGTAGCCGGGAAGGAAGTGTTCTGCTAGACCAACAGGTTTCGGATGGTCATAACGACTCATCATAAATTCTCCATTCTCATCTATCTAGGATTCTAGATGAGTCAAATACTGTTTTAATAAAAAGTTATCAAAACTGTTTCTTGCGCGGTTGTTCTGAGCAATGAATCGCTCGAGTTCACCTCCTTATTTGCTCTTAGGGATCCGCTTCCCTTCCTTAGCCTCCTGGTTGTCAAGAGTTTCTTCGTTTCCCCCTTGCTCATGGCAAGAGAGAACTAATGATTTGTGTATCACGAAAAAAAGATAGGCTCAAGATTAATTTCACTTTAAGCATAACTATTCAGATCTCTGTTGCAGGCTGAAGGCCTGCAACAGAGATCTGAATCGTTGTCTTTAAACATTATTTAATATTTTGATGCGGTGTTGAATGTAATGATGAAGGTTCGTGAATTGGGTGTTAAAGGCTTGTGTAATATTGCGGAAGGTGGTCGAGGGATCTGTTTGGGTGGAGTGTACGAGGAGGTTTTGGTAAGAAAGTAGGGCATTCCAGCTGGCAAGCTCGGCGGTATTGTCGTTGAGGGCTTGTTGGAGGAAGGCAATGCGCAGTAAGGTGTATGCATAGAGGGCGTTGTAGTAGGGGAGTTGTGTTGGAGGGGTGGGGAGTGTTTCTAGAGATTTTTTTGTCGCTAGAGCTTGATCGAGGGCATGTTGATAGTGCTCTTGAGCGATGGTAAGAGACGTTGTGGAGAAGGAGCCGAATAGGGAAGACCACTGGCTGTCAGTACGTTGAAGTGCGCTTTGGGCGTAAGGAATGGCTTTGTTATTGAGCTGGCTGTTGAGAAAGGCTTGTGCAAGGAGGGGGTTGTACTTGGCTTGTGCTGATGGAGTTGATGCGATGAGGGAGGCTAAGTTGAGGAGAGTTTCTGGGCTTCTCCTTGTTCTGTAGCTTTGGAGGGTGTTTTCTATTTCGTAGTAGGTCTCTTCTCTTTCAGTCTTGTTGTGGGCAAGAAGATAGAGTGTCGCAAAAAAGAGAACTAGGACAATAAGCAGTGTGATGACGATTGTTTTTTTGTGTTGTAAAAAGGGGCTCGTCGCTTTTTCGCTTGAGGAAAGAGGAGGAGTTCCTTCTAAGTTGGCTGAGCCTTGTTGATCTATTACGGGCATGATGTGGACATGGGTGTTGTTTTTCTGTTGACATTTGGATGGGTAATGATAGCTTTACGGGTATTGGCTGTAAAGAATAAAAACATGTGTGGAACCGAATGAATGTTGCAGCCTTTCAGGCTGCAAATGCCGTTGGTTATACCCAGGGCGTTGCTCTGGGCTGTTACAATATCAGACCTTCGGTCTGGAGAAAAACGGAAAGTGTGTTTTGTCTGTTTAAATTTTCTACACCTGAATAGCTGCCAATTATATAACAACGCCTAAAAACGGTATAGTTTATGAATGCTGAAGAGGGGAAGCGTAAAGTCTTATTGCCTTTAGAAAGAGTTGTGGATCCGTCGTATGCGGCGAAGGTGGAACTTGCGTTAGAACAGCTGAAGGAAGTAAAAACTTTCGTCGATGTAGAAAGCTCTGTTGTGCAGGTCGAGTACCTTCCTTCAACAGTTTCGTTACAGAAAATCATTGAAACAATTGCGTCGGTGGGCGTCTCTGTTGCTGCCCAGAATGTTGATCTGGTTGTCGAAGGAATTCATTGCGCTTCTTGTGTCGCGAAGATTGAGAATGCGTTTGCAAAAAAAAATGGCGTGCTGAGCTGTACGGTAAACTTCTCGACAGGTCGGGCACATGTAGAATATGGCGCGGGCACTTTTTCTGATGAACAAGCTGTTGCTGTTTTATCCGACCTGGGGTATCGCGTTTCTCTTGTACAGAAGGATGAAGTACGAAACCTTGCCGACCGCTATTCCAAGGAGTTGAAGAGCTGTTGGCGTTTGTTCCTCTTTGCTCTTCTCTTTACACTACCACTTGTTGTGCAGATGGTCTTTGTTATGGCGGATTTCCCTCGCTTCTTGCCCCATTGGACAGAAGCACTTTTCTCTTCTGTCGTGCAGTTTGTTGGTGGATGGTTGTTTTATCGTGGGGCGTACCGTTCTATCCGCTCCTTTTATGCCAATATGGATGTATTGATTGCTTTAGGGACTTCGGTAGCCTACTTGTACAGTGTGATCGTCTGGATCGCTGGCTATGGAGAAAACCTTTACTTTGAAGCAAACGCAGCGATTATCACCTTTGTCTTCCTTGGCAAAGTGTTAGAACTACGGGCGAAGAGGAATACTTCTTCAGCGATTGAAGTGTTATTGAAACTGCAACCTAAGACAGCGCGAATAGAAGTTGATGGGAAGTTTGTTGATCTTCCTATCAAAGATATCGAACGAGGAAACCTATTCCTTGTACGCCCTGGGGAGTGCATTCCTATTGACGGTAAGGTGGTTGAGGGGAACTCCTCTGTGGATGAATCGATGCTTACAGGAGAAAGCCTGCCTGTTCAAAAGGAGCGTGGCAGCGAGGTTTTTGCCGGGACACAAAACAATGATGGCGTGCTGAAGGGCAGGGCGACAGGAGTAGGAGATAGAACAGCGTTGGCAGGGATCATCCGCCTCGTTGAACAAGCGCAGATGTCTAAAGCCCCTGTTCAGCGGCTTGCCGACCGTATCTCAGCCTATTTTGTCCCCGTTGTTCTTGTTGTCGCTTTAGCAACGTTTTTCGTATGGTGGCTGGCTTTAGGGAGTGTTGTCGACGGTGTCGTCAACGCGGTGGCTGTTTTGATTATCGCCTGTCCATGCGCTCTAGGACTCGCCGTGCCTACGGTGATGACGGTAGTAAGTGGTAGGGGTGCCCAGCTAGGTGTGTTGGTTAAAGATGTCGCGGCTTTGCAGGTGGCGAGGAAGATCGATACGCTTGTCTTTGACAAAACAGGGACGCTGACGGAAGGACGACCTCTCGTTGTCGGTATAGGAGTTGCTGAGGGCATTGAAGAAAAAAAACTGCTGGCTGTTGCTTTGAGTTTAGAAAGTGGCTCCACACACCCGCTTGCTCAGGCTGTTGTTGAACATGCCGAGCAACAACATGTGATGCCATTGCCTGTAGAAAAAATCGAATCGGTCACAGGCAAAGGGGTTGTTGGTGTGGTGCAAGGGCGGCAATGTGCAGCAGGCTCGTTGTCGTTTCTCAAAGATAAACAAATTGATGAAAATCTTCTTCGCCTTGTAGACGAGCAGGAGGGGCTTGGCAGAACGATTGTTGCTGTGGCGCAAGGGATAAACGTTGTCGGGTTTTTTGCTCTCGCCGATCAGCTGCGGACAATGGCGCTGCCTGTTATCCAGACCTTACAAAAGATGGGGATCTCTATCGTTATGCTTACAGGAGATCGACAGGGGCCAGCAAAGGCGATTGCACGAGAAGCAAGGATCGACACCTTCTTTGCTGAGCTTCTTCCAGACGATAAGGTAAGGATGGTGCGTGAGCTAAAAAGGCAGGGGAAAGCGGTAGTAGGAATGGTCGGAGATGGTATTAATGACGCTCCTGCTCTAGCTGCAAGCGATGTTGGATTTGCCATAGGAGCAGGAAGCGATGTCGCTGTCGCTGCCTCCGATGTAACACTGATCGGAACAGACCTTTTTGGTGTTGTCAATTCCTTGCTCCTTGCTAAAGCAGCGTTTAGAAAGATGGCGCAAAATCTTTTCTTTGCTTTCGTCTACAACGTCGTTGGAATCCCTTTAGCAGCTTTGGGTCTACTCAATCCCATCGTTGCAGGAGCTGCCATGGCATTAAGCTCTGTGTGCGTCGTCTCCAATGCACTATTGCTGAAAAAATTTCGTCTTAAATAGCCGCGGAAAGGAACAAGATACGCAAGATGGAAGAGATAGAGAGGATAGCTGTAAATAGTTGTTCGGTTTTTAGCGGGAATTCTGTTGCAGAATATTCAAAACCTGCGATAATTCGAGATGCATAGATGGGATTCCGAGGGAAAAATACGATGTTAGATGAAGAGTTAAAGAAACAACTTTCGAAGGTTGCTTCAACAATCGCTGGTTTAAGCATTGATGCAGTTGAAAAAGCTAATTCAGGCCACCCCGGATTACCTTTGGGATGTGCAGCTTTCGGAGCCTACCTCTTCGGACACTTCATGCGGTACAATCCGAAGAATCCCTATTGGCTTAACAGAGATCGTTTTGTGCTCTCTGCCGGCCACGGCTGTATGCTTCTTTATTCCTGTTTGCATTTAAGCGGGTTTGATCTCTCTTTGGAAGAGATTAAACAGTTTCGACAGTTGCATTCGAAGACGCCAGGTCATCCCGAATGGGATGTCTCGTACGGTATAGAGGCGACGACAGGTCCTTTGGGACAAGGGATAGGCAATGGGGTTGGGATGGCATTGGGTTTGAAAATCTTAGCCAATCGTTTCAATACAGACCAGCATGAGTTGATCGATTCGAAGGTGATCATCCTTGCCGGAGATGGTTGCATACAGGAAGGGATTTCGTCGGAAGTTTCCGCTTTTGCTGGCCATATCGGGTTGAATAACGTAATCCTTGTCTACGACTATAATCATATCACTCTCGATGGACCATTGGCACAATCGGGTTCAGAAGATACCATCATGCGTTACAAAGCATATGGATGGGACGTTTGTGAGATTAACGGTTACAATTTTGATGAGATGGAAGACGTTTTTTCCGGTCTGAGACAAAATCAGACGAAGCCAACACTGGTCCTATTGCATACCATTATTGGAAAAGGATCTCCTCATAAGGCAGGAACGCATAATGCCCACGGCGCTCCTCTGGGCGAAGAAGAGACGAAGCTGACCAAGCAGGCGTTGGGAATCCCCGAAGAACCCTCTTTTTATGTGCCGAAAAGCGTGGAATCTTTTTTTGGAGAACGTCGCTTGAAATTAGAAGAGCAGGAGAAGAGTTGGCAAGCTTTTTATAGCGACTGGGCCAAGAGCAATCCAGAGCGGCTTCAGCAGTACGAAATCATGGAGAGCAGACAGCTGCCTGCCGACATTGAACAGCGCTTGTGGGATGTAGAGATTAAGAGTCCTGAAGCGTCGCGAAACTCCTCGAATAAAGTGATCCAGGAGCTGGCGCAGATGTTGCCGCAATTGCTAGGAGGCTCTGCCGATTTGTCGGGATCAGACAAGACGATGATGGGAAAATATGGGTTGATTGCCAAAGGAGATTTTTCTGGCAGGAACATCAAATATGGCATACGCGAATTTGGGATGTCGGCGATGAACAACGGCTTGGGCTATACCCGGATGTTTCTTCCCTTCTGCGGTACCTTCCTCACCTTCTCCGACTATATGCGCAACGCGATACGCCTTGCTTCGTTGTCAAAGATTCATGTCATCTATCAGTTCACTCACGACTCAATCTTTCTTGGAGAAGATGGTCCTACACACCAGCCCGTCGAACATCCTGCCTCTTTGAGGACCATACCAAACCTCCATGTGATACGTCCTGCTGACAATAACGAAGTGAAGATGGCGTGGCTTGCTGCTCTCAAGTATGAAGGGCCGACGGCGCTTATCCTTACGCGTCAAAAGCTCCCTCTGCTTGAGCATACAAACGTTCCTTATGCCGAAGGGATGGGTAGAGGTGCTTATATCGTGAAAAAAGAAAAAGTTAAGCCTGACTACTCCTTCTTTGCAACGGGTTCTGAGGTCTCATTGGCTCTCAATGTCGCAACGGAGCTGGAGAAGCTTGGTAAAGATGTACGCGTTGTCTCCATGCCCTGTTGGGCAATCTTTGAACATCAGAGTGCAGAATACCAGGAGAGCATCGTTGGTGGCGACCTTGGCAAGAGGGTGGCCGTTGAGGCTGCTGTAGAGGCAGGTTGGCACAAATATATTGGTAGAAAGGGCACAGCCATCTGTATGGAGTCCTTCGGTGCTTCTGCTCCTGCTAGTGAGTTAGCTAAGGAGTTTGGCTTTACCGTTGAGTCTATCCTCGAAAGAATCATGTCGTGACGAAATTTCTACAGGCACTCAAAGGTTGCAACAGTGGTAAACCGCCTGTCTGGCTGATGCGCCAAGCAGGAAGATACCTCCCAGAATATCGCAAAATTCGCCAAAAACATCGCTTAATTGAGATGTTCCACTCTCCAGAGATCGTTGCCCATGTCACACTACAGCCTATTGTACGCTTTGGACTCGATGCTGCCATCCTTTTTGCTGATATCCTGCTTCTCCTAGAAGGCTTTGGCGTCTCCGTCGATTATATTGAAGGCAAGGGGCCTTCTCTTTCCTCTTCGCCAAAAACACCTGCGGAGCTCTCTGCTTTAACCGCTTCTTTTGATCTCGATGCTTTGGAGTACGTTCAGGAAGCTGTTAAACTGACCCTGCAGGCAGTTGATGTACCCTTGATTGGCTTCTGTGGAGGACCTTTTACCGTTGCCTCCTACCTGATTGAAGGAGGGGCGAACAAGGATCTTGCCAAGACCATGCGCTGGCTCTATCGCGCCCCCGACGAGATGAAAGCACTTCTTGATACGATAGCAGAGGCTACTGTTGCCTATTTAAAGATGCAAGAAGCTGCTGGTGTTCATGCTATTCAGATATTCGATACGTGGGCGGGGATGCTAAGCTGGAGTGCTTTTAAAGAGTATTGCTTACCCTATTACAAGCAGATCACCTCTCAACTACAATGCCCAGTGATCCTTTTTTGTAAAGGTTCTTCTCTTCTCTATCCGTTGATGGTGCAAGCAGGACCAGAGGCTATCAGCATCGATTGGCAGGGGAACCTTGCACAGATTAGAAAAGAACTTCCTAGCACAATTGCTCTGCAGGGGAATCTTAGCCCTTATGCCCTTTTTGGTACGCCGGAAGTCTTGGTGAACGAAACAAAAGAGATCCTTGCTGCAATGAAAGATGATCCTGCATTCATCTTTGGACTTGGACACGGAATCCTTCCAGACACCCCCCTCGACAACGTTCAGCGCCTTGTCGATACCGTCAAAGAGTGAGTATTGGGGTCAGGCCCGTAAGTCTGCAAAACCATGCCAATAGATGATTGTGAAGAGGATTTGCTACGGAAATCGTGCGCCCCTCCGGGGAGATCGAGTTTGGCAGTTTTATAAAAAAATGTTTTGTTTTAAGCCCGGAGGGCGCTCGATCAAAGCCTCGGATGA
>JAFITR010000075.1 GCA_017116025.1 Simkania negevensis | reverse complement strand
TGCTGGTTAAAAATGAAATTTACTTCACTAGGTCTTTTTTGGAAATACCGCTTTTAGATCATCAGGTGGATTTTTATCATTAAACTTTTGCGTTACGTATTCTCTTCTAATCACATAAACTCAAAACTCACGTTAAATAACTCAATGCACCAGGGTGATTTTACCAAAAGAAACTTGATGGTGAGTGTTAATTGAGATCCATATCATAAACTCTTTTCTCTGTGCGCTCTGTGATCTCTGTGGTATAAAAAAAATAACACCACAGAGATCACAGAGCGCACAGAGAAAGTTTTTTAATTCCGCAAACTATTGACAATCAACATCCATTGATTATCAACTATTTATTGATAAAATCGCCCTGCTCAATGCACCCTGCCCTTTAATCGTTGTACGTAAGAACTTCTTAATATACACTTAACTATTCACACCTCCCGTTGCGGGCCTTCTCAGCTTGCTCATACCCGCCTTGGAGCTGTTGTAATTTCAGGTCGTTGACCTGATTTTTAGGCCTTTGGCCTAA
Source organism: Simkania negevensis (assembly GCA_017116025.1). GTDB lineage: Bacteria > Chlamydiota > Chlamydiia > Chlamydiales > JAFITR01 > JAFITR01. Next base: position 6,893 of record JAFITR010000075.1, on the reverse strand, counting down.
ATTGTAACAACCCAGGGCAGTGCTTTGTGTATGGATAAGATTAGATACTGCAGGCTGAAGGCTTACAACAGGGACGTGAGTAGTTAGAAGCTATTTATTTTGCACTACCTTAAATTATTTATTTATAAGGACTGTTATGGAGGTACTCAGACTATCCACCGATGTTCTACCAACCACTTATAAGAATTTGCCCACCGTCGCCGACACTACCGCCGCTGCGGCCGCTGCCTCCTCCGGCCCCGATACCGATGCGGCTGCAAATCCAATTCCCTTAGCTACCCCTGATCAACCTGTTACTGCGCTCGCTACTCCTGTGCGGTTATTAACGTCCTTGAATGGAAATTGGAGGCAGAATTGTTTGCTTGTTCTTTCCGGCAATGATAAAAAAGAAAAATTGGATTTGAAACAGGTTTTTGCTGTATTCGAAGAGGCATTTCTATTATCTCCTCGTGCCCACTATTTCATAGGAGGTGGGAGCGCTGTTTGTTCAAATATCGATATCATGGTGCTGTTCAATCCTAATTTTGATAAAGGAGGAGGAGCCGGGCTTGGTCTAGCCCGCGACCTATTAAAGAAACAATTAGGGTGTACTAAAGAGATCGTGTGGGCTGGGATTTTGGAGTGCTATGAGCAATTGCTAACTTTAGAGAGGTATTCTACTCTAAGTGAGTATCAATTCGCATCTGATTTGGCAATGCGCTGCTCTCTACTTGTTTCTATCGAAAAATCCGGGGTCAAGTCAAAAACAACTTACTCCTCAAAGATGATCGCAAATGATTTATGTCATATGGGTGACTTATTTGAAGTGGATTCTACAGATGCAAGTAAAAACCTCTCCTTTACAGTTTTTACTGTATTCGCTGAAACTCCCGTAAAAATAACGTTTTGCAAAACTCCCGTTGGGACGGTTGCCACAGATAGCTATGATGCGCTTGCACTGCATTTCGCTCCAGATCAGCTACCAAACCTTGTTGCCTTTCCTGTTTGTGAAGGGGTAGATGCCAGAGACTATGATGCGATGTTAAGGGCGAGAGAGTTTCGCTTGGCAACGAATTCTCCTTATAATCTGCTGTTGAGGCAGGACCGTGATGTTTTTTTTAAATTGTTGGTGCGTTGTGTGAACAATTTGAAAGAAGATTGGGTGCCTGTGGACCCTACAACAACGGCTATGTCTCTGTTTCTCGTGTTAGTTCTACATTACTTTCAGCACGATTCTGCTGCCAAAAAGAAACCTTCTCTAGGTGAATATTTGATCGCTTCTACTAAGGGTCTCGTCTCCTCTTCTGCAGATCGATTTTACGACAACTTGTTGCTTCTTTTTGCTTGGTTGCAAAATGTTGACACTTTGGATTATGAGTCGCGTCAAAATTTATTCCGGGCCTTACCAGATCAAAACGATGTATTAGGATCTTGGATCCAATGTTTGGGTGGTGATCGAACTCAACCGTATGGAGTGCAGGGGGTGCTTCTCAAGGAGCGTTTTATCGATATTTTGTTGGAGGAGTCACTTAAGTTACGCAAGAAAGAGTTGTTCAAAGAGTTGATGCGAATGATCCCCCCAAAAAAAGGTCTCTTGGATTGGGTGGATCAACATCTACTGCGCTCGTTTCAGAAAGCAAAAGAGGGGATAAAGCTCCAGCAAACGCAGCTAGATAGTGCTGCTTTCCGCTCTTTTTGTGAAAAATTTAGCCAAGATCGCCTTACGCATCGCTTTGCAGGGCAGCTGTTTGAAGAATTTGTTGTAGAGGATAAAGAAGAGAGTATTGCACGTTTTTGTAGCCGGTTTGAATCGTTATATCCTCCCTCGTCTGAAACAAAAGAAAACCCTGCATGTACACATTTCATCGCACTATGTGAAAAACATATACAATCGATACAACCTAAGAGGTTGTCTGAGAACTTGGGAAACCGTATCTTTATCGTTATAGAAGAATTCATGCGGCGTTATCCTGTTTTCAATACGCATACCTCTTGTGTTAGTTTTCTTGTCCGGCTTCCACATGCTTCTCTTCCTCTCGAGAGGGTCTCTTGTCTCATGATAGAGTTGTTACCTGCATTGTTTCCTCAAGAGTCTACAGAACTTCTCTCTTTTCCCAAGGGGCTTGTTGAGATGTGGAGGAAGCTGTTTAACAGTTTAGGAAGAGGGGATCGCTTTATCCCTCTCGTTGATAGCCTTTTTGCTACAACAAAACAAACGACAGCAAAACAAACGACGGTAAAATCTAGCGGCAATAGCAAGCAGTCATCTTCCTCTCCTCAAGAAAAACACCTCTTGCAAAGAAGCTGGAATCAAATACGTGCTTTGGAGACAATTTTCGAAAAAAGAATCCCAATAGATGAGAGGAAGGCTATGGGGCTTCTACTTCCCGACAAATTTCGTCTACTGAAACAACTCTCTCTTCCTTCAAATTTTTTTGGTCGAATTGCCGCATTGCTATTGGGAAAACAACATCTCTCCTCTAGCGAATTTTCCTTTTTAGTCGACTTATATAAAGATAAAAAGGAGGTCATTAAAGAGGCTGATCTTGCGGCTTTCTTGCTGGAGGCATTAAAGGGCTCGCAGAGAGATCCTCTGTTTGAGGAGTTGCTAGACTTGTTTATTGCCCCTATCATTCAACAGGTGAGAAGCCATCCATTAGGAAAACAAATGGCGTCAACGCTCATTGCTGCGATCACATCTAGACGCAAATTGATGGAGGCTCTATCGAAAGAGACATCTCTTAAATCGTCAGATAATTTGCCTGCTTCTTGGCGTTTTCTCTTGATTATTGAGGAGCTGTCTCAATCTTCGTTCTCCGAAGGAGAGCCGCAGATACCGACATCCATCGATTTTAGCCTGCTTTTGGCTTGTAAAACCGTGGCATTCGCGTTGTTCTATGAACAAACAAAACGCACCTCCATTGTCCCCGTTGAAATAAAGAAACAACTCTCTTCAAACCCTCCTTTCGATATAGATCTTCTACCCGGTGAAAGACTTTTGCTCTCTCATGCTGCTGTTTTGGAAGGGAATAACCCCCTTCCTTGGTTGCGTTACCAAACAACCTTCTCTTTCAATAGTGAGCCTGCTTTTGTCGCGGCGCTGAATGAGATGTTCGCAAAAGTGTATGGGATCGTTGAAACTTCTACCGATACGCTTGAGTTGCTTGCTGCGCTGGAGTGGTTGGATAGAGTTGCCATTCCCAATCTTGCCTCTTTAAAGTCTTCTGATCTCATTGCCCGTTGTATTTATAATCTTCTTTGCCAAAAAACGACTTTGTCGCAACAAGGCCAGAAGGCGTCTCTTGATCGTGCCAACTCCATGGTGCGTTCTTTTCAAAAAGTTCGAAATTGGAGAAAAGGAATAGCAGCTTTACTAACGGGGTTGTCTGAGAAACCAAAAGAAATGAGCGCAGGAAAAATATCTGGTCTGATCACTACCCTCGAAAGATTCGAGGAATTGAATTCGGATGTCGGTATTTTGATGGAGATCTTGAACTTGATCGGCTCTCTTTTTAAAGCAGAGGAGAAGGAACCTCAGGAAATAGAAGAACGGAACAATAGCTTGTCCAGGCTTCAAGTGTATGCGTTTATCTTGTCTCAAACTTGTGTTAAGAACAAGACTGATCAGGGCAAAACTTTGGGTGACTATTACCCATTGTTCAGAGAGCGGCATTTACCTAAGTTGATTACTCCCCTGATCAATCTTGCGGTCAATCCTGCGCCCGATTCCACAAAAAAAATGCCAAAGCTAGAAGAACAATTCGTTTCTCTCCTTGCTGAGCTGTTTTCATCTTACTATTTATGCGTACCTAAGAAGGATTTTGCAGTTTGCAATGATTTGTCTTTTTGGAAGGATCTCCATTTGTTTATTCGCTATCTCTCTGAGCATTCCTCTGTTGACGATGCGAACTGGTTGAGGGCTCTCCGTGCGACTCTAACATGTACGTTGTGTGCAGTGGACAAAGCCGTGGGAGAGAAAGGTGAAAAAAGACTCCCTCCTCTCTTTACGGACTTATTTACTAGAGAATTTGTGGAGAAAATATGCCGTCTAGTGCAGTTTCAGGGAAAGGCATTAAGAGAAAAAACCGCCGAAGTTCGTCAAGCTTTTCACTCTCGTGTCAATCAAGAAAAATTGAATTCTTCCTTAGCTGATTTGGATGTCTTTTTCCGGGACCAATCTGATTCCATCTATCTTCTTCTCAAGATTTATTTAGATGTTTTACGGGTAACAAATGTCGCTCGCCCCCAGGAGGATCCCATTGTGCAAACGATTTGTGCCGAATTCCAAAGGATGTCCGATGTTGACGCTGCATTGATCTTGTTTAAAGTGTCATTACTAGAAAAGGATACAGGGAAATCGAATAATGGCCAGATTAAAACAGGAGATATACTCTCTGGGTGGCCTCTACGTACTATGCTATCTCGATTCTCTCAAATTGTGGGAAACGAAGAAAGCATGCGGTTTTCTTGGGGTTATATAGAGGCAGTAGAAGATCGACTCGGTAGTAAGAAATCCTCCTTATACCAATACCAAACAATTTCTCCGGTGATTGCGACGATTCTAACGAACTCGTTACAAGGGCCTACTCCCAATACCACACCTCTTCTCTCTTGGTTGACGGGTCGTTTTGAGAGCAACAAAGCGAGGAGCGGCTTTGAGTTCGCTTTCCTAGACCATACGATGATGTGTATAAATATAACTCTCTGTTTCGAATTCCCTCCATCTAATCTGTATGCTGACAGCGCTCCTAGCAGGAAGGCTGGTAGAATATTTTTGTGCCAATATTTAGAAGATTTTGGGAAGCGACTCTTCAACTATTATTGCATTGAGGATCTTACTAAGAAGCTGAATTTGCAAGGCGTTCTGGATTCATTATTTTCGCAAACAGGCTGGATGGAGAGTTCGATCTTGTTGTCTGCTTTTATACGAGGACTCTTTAAAAGTTGCCTAGACGCGCCGGAGTTAGAGCTAGATCAGATGGTATGGGCAGCATACTGTGGGGGGATTGCTCTTTCTGCTGCCCAGGTTCAAATCAAACAGCTTACAGAAACGCATGGTCGTTCGATCTGGGATAGAGTTGTGGCACAGCAGGAATCCTTGCTAAAAGAGGTGTTATTGTTGGCACAAGAAAGCCCTTCGAAGCACCGCGTTTCTTTTGTCTCGACCCTTCTGAAGGCTCATCAGGCCGTTCTGGCAGCGGGAATTGCTTGTAGATCGCCTGCGGTAAGTCGTTTGCTTTGCCAAATCGAATCGGATCTAATAGACAAAATACTGATTACAGAGGAGTCGTATGCAAAAAAGTCTTCCTTCTTACAAAATATGACAGAGAGAGAGGTAGAGACGTTTCGTACTCTGCAACAAAAGAGTAATAATCTTCGATTTTCAATACCAAATTAGCAGAAGCTTTAAAGTAATCGGTCACGGAGCTTCTCCTACCCCATGACCGATTCGTTAACGGGGAGGTTTAGCGAGTAACGGAGGAACAAGATAGACAAGATGGAACAGATAGACAGGATAGCTGCTTATGGGGTCGAGAAAAAACAAAATATAAAAAATAAGATAGCTATCCTGAATAGCAGGGCGATTTTACCAATCAAAACTTTACATTTAGGATCTTCAGTAGGTAGTCCGTTTTTCGACCGGCCTTCTGTCGCTTAATTTCGATACCGACTTTCGCGCTTTTTTCCTTACTTAGTAGGTTGAGAGCCATTCTTCGAATCAAGGACATGTTTTCTGGTATATGTCCAGCGCGTGCTTTTTGCTCATCCTCACGAAAGGCTACGTCTAGAAGCCAATGGACCTTATTTTCGATGCCCCAGTGTGACCTAATGTGGACACCGAGCTCCTCAGGGTTGGGTGACAGGGTGCTAACGTAGTGACGAATCTCCCGCGTTGTTTTGCCATTTACCGTACGTTCGCTCTCAATCCAAATGATGCTGTTAAGACTTTTCCAATCTTTTTTGAAATCTTCGAGAAAATCAATGTCATTGGTGGCGTAAATACGACGGCACTCTCTTCGTCCGTGCCCTTCATTCTTCTGTTCGAACATGCTAAAGTCGACTCCCTCCTCTCCGTGCTCCATGGCTTGGGTTGTAAAATTCACAACTTCTGCTTGAAGAAAGGACTGGTTGCCTTTCAACGCCAGAATGTAGTCTGCACCCTTGTTTACTATCGTCTTTGCTATTTCTTTTTGAGTCCCCATTGCATCAATGGTTACCACAGCTCCTTTGACATCAATTAACTCAAGCAGCTTTGGAATGGCTGTAATCTCGTTAGACTTGCTGTCAACTTTGAATTGTCCAAGTGTGAGGCCGGCCTCCGCCGCCCAGGCACTGACAATATGCACAAACGAGTTTGGCTGCCCCGGTTCAGCTGTGCCTCGTTGAGCCTTGCCATCAATCGCGATACTTCCGCCTGTACATCGCTTGACTATGGCCTGCACCCAATTTACAAAACACGACGACAGAGGATCAGGATCTAAATGCTTAAAAACCAACCAGAACGTTCCGTAAGAAGGTACTCCCTCTCGTAATTCAAGGATAGATTCGAACCAGTCCTCCATATCTTTGGCATACTCAGCAACCTCCTTTAGCTTATTAGCGCCAGCGATCGATGCGCATAGAGTAATAAAGATAATGTGAGACAGAATGTGTGAAGTAGATGCCGAGCGCCTGTAGTCCTCAATAGCTGCAAAATGCTCATCCACAAGGGTAAAGGCCAGTTCTGCTGCCTCACGTTGTGCTGATTCAATTTTCTTGTCATTCATAGCTTCTCCTTTCGAGTCATTTCAAAAGGAAATAGTCATCTCAGAATCAGCTATCTGTTGTCAAATCTTTATTGGTAAAATCGCCCTGCCTGAATAGTTAAATCTAGAAAATAATATGTACTGGCTGCCTCATAAGTAACTACCCTG
>JAFITR010000074.1 GCA_017116025.1 Simkania negevensis | reverse complement strand
TCAAATAAAACATCCTGTGTTTTCAAAAAGCTTGGATGCTCTTTTTGAACCATGCCGAATATTGCAGCCTTTCAGGCTGCATTTTTTTCGGTTAGTATACCCAGGGCGCTGCCCTGGGCTGTTACATTCCAGGCCTTCAGCCTGATGTAGGCCTTCAGCCTGATTGTAAGCCTTCGGCCTATTGTAGGCCTTCGGCCTGATTGTAGACGGTTGGAAAGAACGCTCATTTTTGAACCATATCGATGCCAAAACAGACAATCCTATTTTGTTTCCTTTCTGCTTCCCTTCTCTTCTCGAGGGCGTTTTCCAACGACGTCACTACTACACACATAGAGACTCTCTACCATACGATCAACCCGCTATCCATTCCGCAGCATTTTGCTTTTTATCGCCTTTACCCCAAAACACCACTAGGGAAGAAGGCATTTGAAGAGGGATGGCAGCTGCTTATAGGCGAAAAAAGCGACACGCTGGCCGATATCGCTCTTCCTTTGCTCTCGATCGACAGTATCGAAGCTGTTCTCGCTCTTGTTCTAAAGAACCCTAACGAACGGGAGCGTTTTTTTTTTCCTGCCCACGAGCGGGAGCTTATTAACACGCTTGCCAATCGATTAGCAAATAGAACGCTTCGTGGAGCAGAGATCCTTTCAGAAGAAGAACTCCTCGCTTTGGCTCCAGAAGAGGTCGATTTAGCCCGAGGGTTGATGCTCAGCCAGCTACCAGACACTGCCGATCGCCTGGACTACGTAGAAAGCTACGAAGCCCTCATCGACCTGATGGCGCTACAAATCCTCACAAAGACCTCTATGGACGCTTCTGCAGAAGAAAAAATCGCTGCTATTAACGACTTCCTCTTTTTTGCCATGGGCTTTCGCTTCCCTCCCCACTCGGCCTATGCAAACAGCATCGACGAGTACACCTTTTTGCAGACAGTACTAGACTCTAGAGAGGGTGTTTGCCTAGGAGTAACAACGCTCTATCTCTCCCTAGCACAACGTATCGCTTTGCCACTAGAAGTCGTTACTCCTCCAGGGCACATCTTCCTACGCCATTCTGGCAAAGAGATCAACATCGAGACGACGGCGCGCGGTATCAACCTACCCTCAGACACCTACCTGAGCATAAATACTCGTTCTTTGCAGACGAGGAACATCAAAGAAGTCATTGGACTGACGCACTTTAATCAAGCATCTGTCTATTGGCAAAAAGGGGAACATACAAAAGCGATCGCCTCGTATGAAAAAGCTGCACAATACCTTCCCAACGAGATGCTCATCAAAGAGTTTTTAGGGCTACACTACCTCTTTATTGGCAAAAAAAAATTGGGAAGAGAGTATCTTAATAGGGTCAAAGATTGGCTTCCAGACTATGCCGTCAGTAAAGAGACCTTCGCCGAAGACTATTTAAACAACAAAGTCGACATCGAAGGGCTCAAAACACTCTTTCTCCACGTCGACAACAGCCGCAAGTCGATAGAAAAAAAATGCGATGCTCTTCAAGAGACTGTCAAACGCCACCCAGAGTTTCGTTCAGGGCTTTTTCACCTCGCTGCTACATGGCTACAGCTAGGGAGAGCAAAAGAAGCCGTGGCCGTGTTGGAACGGTATCACAAGATCGACCCTAACAACCCCAATGTCGAGTACTATCTCGCCGCCCTGCATAAGGAACGGTATAATCTACCAAAAGCATGGGAACACCTACACAATAGCGAAAGGATCACCGCCGGGCGTGATCACAAACCCAAACCATTAAAAGCCCTGCACACAACACTCAACCTTCAATGTGTATGGTGAGTATGAACGGCTTAGATAGCCACGACCCATCGTAAAAAAAAATTTACATTTTTATGGATAGTTCCTATAATAAGTCTATACGCAAATGATTTATTCCGCACATACTTGTTCAGCAATTTAACAGAGGGTTTATATAATCATGAGAACAGAAGCCCTTTCTAGCCCTTTTAACTATTCGCAAAAGGGGATCGACTATCTCGAATTTGACGTTAAGAGTAAGCCACTTAGGATATTAGTCAAGCCTATTGCGCGTATTGCACACGTGGGCAACACAGTGTTACGCAATATTGCTAAGGTGATCGAGAACGTTGCAATGATCGCCTTCAATTTTCTCGCTCTTGCCTTTACACGTGGCAGGTCCAGGGGCGATCTATGGCATGCGACGAAAGAAGTAGCCAAGGGTATAGGCACCATTGCTATTGTAGTAGGCTTTCTTTTCTACCGTCCTGATACACGCGAAAAAAAAGTGATTACTCCCGAACCTGATCCTAAATCCAAGCCTGAATTTAATCTCTCTCTTGAGGAGCTTGGAAAACTTTCTCATGCAGAAAAGCGAGCTTACCATGACAAATACGTCAAGAGCCTATCGCACTGCTCCGATTCGCTCAAAAACGAGCTGTTAAAACAGATCGATGGTGTCGCCCAAATAGACAGCAGCCCGACCGTCTACGAGAAAGCGACAAAAAGTCTGCGCCGCTGCATCACGATCAATACGGGGAGATTTGGCTCCATCAAAGCAGAGGAGGCTGTCAAGAAAACGATCCACCGCTGTATCACTCTATTTGAAGAGGAGAGGGAGAAATTACAGAAGATGCGGTATGCTCAGTATCTTCCTGATACTCATACGTTTGCATTTAGAGGAAGCAGTGGGACCGACGACACCTTCTCAGTCGAAGAATATCTGAACTATTTTCGTAACGTTCCCGTCGGTTTAAAGTACGAAGAGGTGGAGAGCAACCTCGCTCTTCTTAAAGAGAAGTTACGGGGGGAAGAAGAGCCCAGGTTGTATAAGGATGTGCGTACAGCGATGAACGAACTGCTTACCGATCAACTTTCAATCAGCTCGCATCAAACATCGGAGCTTCTAAAAAGCAACCCACAGCTGCCAACGTCAGACGAGTTGACAGCTAATTACACTACAGACAGGGAGCTTCTTCGTCTCAAGCAGAGGCAAGAATCTATAGCAAAAAAAGATAAAGAATTAGAAGACAAAGGTGTTGAGAAAAAAGCATTTTCACGCTCCCTTCTCGCTCGAGAGCGAAAATGTATTGAAAAAGCCATGAGGTCTTGCAGAACCACTAACAAGTTCTTGAAAAAAGCACAGGATCATCTTGAGAACGGCCGTAAGATCATCTCAGGAAGCCATCACAAGGCATTCAGAGCCTTCTCTCTCCATGTCGACAATTCGTTGGAGATAATCGAAAAGAGCTGTCCTGAGCTGTCAGAACGCTGCAAGGAACTAAAAGAAAAAAATGCTTCATTAGGAAGAATCTCTGTTGATGATGACAAGTTCCATCAACAGCTTCATGAATTCGAGCAAGAGTTTGTCCTTTTAGAAAGAGAGTGGATTCAACGCGACGACATTCCAAACCGCTGTGCCTACCTTTCCGTTCGGAGGACGATGCGTGAGGAGCTGGATCACTTTAACAATCAGCTCTCTGAGGTTCAGGAAAAGGGAGAACCATGGGAAAGTTTGAGTGAGATGTCCACACGCGAAGAGATCATGGCCAGCTATAAGGCAGATTATACCGACGAAGTTGGGCTGTTTGCGATGGAAAAAAGACTCGACTGCCAATTCCTTCTGAGGGTAGCAGCTTCCGATATGCGCTCTAGAACCAGAAGACCTTCAGAGGTTAAAATCCCCATTTTGCGAAAGGTACAACAGCTAAAAAACGATGCCGTTAAATGCGAAGAAGAAGCAGAGAAGCACAAACAAAATGGCGACGCTATTATAGCCGAACGTCTACATACAACAGCGGAGAAGCTAGCAGCTCAGGCCGAGCAGATTGAAGGAGAGATGTTCAATCTGCAGCTGCGGGAGGAAGCGCGGGAGATCGTTGCACAGCTGCAAAGAGATAACGCTTCCGCCCTCTCTCATGCTGTCGAAACAAAGCACGCCTTTGTCTTCGACGTTGGTGAAGGGGCAAAATTTCAGTCTCCTGAGAGAGAAGATGCTGCCATCAACCTTGACGCTATTAGCAAAGACTTTGAGACCTCCACCATCATAGAAGACTGGCAAGATAAGCTGGAGCAGCGCTGGTTCAACAGCCTAACAGTACGCGACTGCAGCAGCTTTACCGCCGTCCCTGAGGGAAAACAGCAGCAGTTGATGACTCAACACTTCCGCGAATGGATCTATCACAACACCGGCGTCGAATGCCCCCTGAGCGTCAACCCCCTCACTGTCAACAAAGTCCTTGCTTCTGTCGACGAAAAGCGGCACAGCCAGGAAGGAAAAGCAGGCTACATTGTAGAAAAGATTGGAGGAGAGAGAGAAGAGGGAGAAGAACCATCGCATCTGGATACAATAAGGGCTGCAATTGCTGAACGCAAAAGAGCAGAGAGTTCCGACAGCGCCTCAGCCTCTGCTGTCGATTTTGAACAGAGCCTTCTGGAGGCGAGCACAACACGCCAAGAAGAACACCAACGTCTACCCTGGAGACCATACAGCGATGCAGGCGAGGCGCAGGCTGCAAGCGGCCTACTCGATGTCTTACGCAACTATCCCACCGATGACGACATTAACCAGCTCACCGACTGGCTTGAGACATTTACAAAACATGCAAGCCAAGAAGAATTTGAACACCACAGGCTGTGCGTCCTTGCCACCTGCAAAAAAATCTTTACTCTAGCCATCGCCAAGGATGATCTCGTCCCTGAAAGCGTTCAAACAACCTTTTTCAGCTGTTATCAAGTTACGACAGAAGGCGGAGGGCTTCCCCACTTCGACTTCGACCTTTTCGACAATACAGACAGGAGAGAGCTGCTCAGTGGCACACTCACCATCGCCCTTGCCGGAAAACAAGACGGTGCCATTGCGACAACAGACGATGTCCGCAACCTCTTTGTACAATTCTACCACCTCGCCCTCCCTGCAATGGAAACTTCCGAACACGAGTTCTTTAAACAAAAGCTGCTAAATCTTCGTGTCACAGATGAAGGGTCATCGATGCAGGGCAATGCCAAATTTAGAGAGATCGGGAGCGCTCTCCAGGATTCGCCTTTCATCGGCTTAGAAGGCGTAGAAGAGAGCGTAGTACAAAAATCCTACCAACAACTCAATCAAATAGAGCGTGGCAAGATCGCAAGAAGCGAACTTGATTTCATCCGCAGCCGTGCAGAAGAAGAACTACTCATCCACGAACTCCTTCCCTTGCTAAAAACTCTCAACCTGTCGATGTTGGACCATCCGCGAAAGCGTCAACGTTGGGCACGCGCCATCGACTCTGCTCTCGCCACCGCACCAAAAGAGAGCAACGAGAGAGCCGCCGTGCTGGCAGAACTGAAAGAATTTGTCCAGCGAGCGACAGTAGAAGAAGGCAGCAGCGGCTCCTCAGTCGATGTCTACCTCGCCACTCCCCTTTCCATCTTCTTTAGAGAACGCATCCTCACCGATCCATACCTAGACGACGACACTTTTGTGACCAACAACGAGATCATCAAAGAGTTCAACGAAAAGATCCTGCAATCATCAGACATCAGCAATATCCTCCTCGGAACATCCAGAGAGATCGTACGCATCACAAACCAGCTAACAAGAATGGTAAGAGCAGATAAGGGCTTCCCTCCAGAAGATTTTGCCACCCTGCTGCGATACAAGGCCGCCTACCAAGATATCAAGTTCCGCTCCTTCACGGGACAGCACGAGATCCGCGGCTATCTCAAAGGCGCCGTCCAGGAGGCTGACGTCGCCATGTACCTGTCAGCACCGCTAATAAAGAACGTCATAAAAGAGCAAGGTCTAGAAGGCGCGATCACACCATTACTACGTCCTCCTATTAGCGAAGATGAGCGCAGAAAATCTATCTGCCGATGGGGAGACTATTGCAACAACGTCTTCGAGGGCACCGTCAAAGCTGGCGACAGCCTCGAAATAAACGAGGAATTGAGCGGATTTTACAAGATTGGAAGCCGCTTCGATATCGACGCCGTATACGGCACCATCTACGACAGAGGCCAACAACGGTTGCAGCTGCCTCCTCACCTCAAAAACCACCCCGATGTACGTCTGCTCGGCATCGACAGCTTCTCCTACTCACGCGACGCAAGCAATGCCTTCTGCTACTTCACCGACGACAACGGTAGACCCGTCGTCCAAGTCAAGATCTTTGAATCTAATGGCGACGTCATCATACAAAATAAGCTGCCCGTACAATTCGATGGCAGCGAAGCGAAGCTACTTCAACACGTCCCTAAAGATCAGATGGTAGACTTACCCCGCAGCGTAACAGCGCGCATGGGCATTACAACATTTTGGAGCGACGACGAAGGAAAATTCTACGGATTCGATCACAACGGCATCTTACAAGCAATATTTCATGACGAGTATGATCAAGAGGAAAAAGCCAAGCTCCTGATTGAGGTCAAAGGTCGAGGGATGTTCGTATCAACATTTGAAGAAACAAAGCCCCCCGCCCCATCCCTGCTCGCCTGTTTCGACCAAGAAGATATCTTAGCAAGCGAGGATGGCAAGAGCTTCTTCGTGCCAGGATGTGGCCTGACGTTACACGAAGAAAACAACGCATGGATATGCAAAGCACCTTTCTTTGCTGGAGAACTAACGTTGGATACAGCCATCGAAGGTCTCCTTGCTGTAAAAAGAAGCGACGCAACAGAAGCCCTGCAGAAACTCAAAGAAAAAACCGAAACAATAAATGATCGTATCGACAATATTGATCAGATCCTTGACGATCAAAACGTCCGCGTAGGAACACGCCTACACCTCAATGCAGAAAGGGAGGAGTTAAAAGCTGAACTAGATAAATGTGCTGTCGAAGAGCGTCAAATTCGCGGCGGGCAGTACATCGTCACCGTACCAAGCGAGGCACACAAGGAAACAGTTGTCTCTATCGACACCTTCCTTAACAAAATCGACAAATACAGCAAACAACTTGGCCTCACACAAAATACCCTTGAAGAAGTTTTCCAAGGCAAGCAGTGTAAAGAAGACGCATCCCTCTTCGAAATAACAAAAGACCTCTATGCTCAGTCTTCTCGTAGCCTAAGCAATGCGTATAAAGAATGGCACACAGCTGTCGCCGATAACGTTTCATCCCAAGACCAACAAGAGATCCTTACAGAATGCCAAGCGATCGAACGTACCCGCGAAGCAATACGTCTCTTGTACGAGGAGCTGTGTGACGAACCGCTCGATGAAGTTCTCTTCTCCCAGATGGAAGGCCACATCTATGCCAAAGACCTGTCGGGAAGCCTCCTCCTCGCTGCACGCGTGAAAAAAGCAAGACAGCGCACGGAAGTACTCGAACAGCTCGCCAAATACGCCCTCACAGGCCCCCTCAACGATAAGCAGCTAGCCCTCCTGACACAAGCAAAAGAGACACTAGCGGACGGAAGCGATGGCTCGACCGCCGAAGCAATCCAACTGCACAACTACCTTTGTCTTATCGAAGTAC
>JAFITR010000073.1 GCA_017116025.1 Simkania negevensis | reverse complement strand
GTTGCGGTCTTCGGTGTTACTCGTTGAGAATCAACGGTAAAGAGCGTAACAACAAGAACACAAAAAAGGATGGCCGTCTTTGTTGTCCCTACCTCACACTTTTCAAAAGGATAAGTTTATATTCTTTGTTTTCAATTGACAATGATGTTGATGTCTTATATCCCTGTTGCCTTGGCTTTTTAGTTAAGTACATTTGAGTAGTCGGGTTATGAATGCAGAACTTCTTTCGCGGATACAATATGGTTTCCACTCCGGTTTCCACTTTATTTTCCCTCCTCTGACGATAGGTTTAAGCTTGGCTTTGGTTATCTTCGAAGCAATTTATTTGAAGACGAAGAAGCCCGAGCATGAGCAGATGGTCAAATTTTGGATCAGGATTTTTGCCGTTATTTTTGTTTTAGGGGTGGTGACGGGCTTTGTTCAAATTTTCGGCTTCGGAACAAACTGGGCGCGCTATTCCTATTTTGTTGGAGACGTTTTCGGTAGTGCCCTGGGTGCGGAAGGGCTTTTTGCTTTCTTTTTGGAATCGGGAGCATTGGGTATCTTACTTTTTGGTTGGCAAAGAGTACGCAAATCCGTCCATTTTATTGCGACAATAGCGATTGCCGTGGGGACGCACTTTAGCGGATTCTGGATTATCGCAGCAAACTCCTGGATGCAGACTCCTACCGGCCACAGGATTGTCTCTGCTGATGCTGGTCCACGAGCAGAAGTGACAGATTTCTGGACGATGTTGCTCAACTATTCAACGATACCGCGCTTCCTACACGTTACCTTTGCCTGTTGGTTGACAGGAGCTTTCTTCCTCATCAGCGTTGCCGCTTATTACTACTTGAAGAAAAAGCATCTTCAATTCTCCAAGATGACAATGCGCGTGGGGATTACGATCGCCGTTGCTGCTATCTTGCTACAAGGATGGGCGGGCGATATGTCTGCCAAGGTAATCGTCAAGCATCAACCTGCTAAACTCGCTGCGGTAGAAGGTGTCTTTAAAACAAAAGACTATACCCCTGCATATTTGTTTGGTTCTGTCGATATGGAAAAGCAGAAAGTCAACTATGGAATAAAAATTCCTGGATTGCTGAGCTTCCTGTCGCATGGAAACCCCAAGACGGCTGTCACTGGCCTTGACCAAATCCCTCGCTCCGAGTGGCCAAACGTTGCCGCTGTATTCCAAACATATCACCTGATGCTGTCCATGTACGCTTGGATGTTTTTTATCATAGTCTGTGCCGTGGTCTACTTGATCAGGCGCAAGCTTCATCGGACTCGATGGATTTTGTGGGCTATGGTGTTCACTGTGCTAGCTCCACAGATGGCTAATTTGGCAGGATGGATGACGACGGAGATGGGACGTCAGCCATGGCTGGTCTATGGGGTGTTAAAAACAACTGACGGCCTTTCCGACACCGTGCGTGAGGCGCCAGGGCAGGTGGTGGGATCGTTGATTATGTTCACCATCATCTTCGCCTTCCTCTTTGTCATGTTTATCTATATGTTGAATCACAAAATCCAACATGGCCCTGAAGATGTGCCAGAGCTGGAAGGGGCGGCAGAAAGAGCAGCATTTTTAAAAAGAAAAAAATAGGGAAATTATGCTGACGGAATACGGGTTAGAGATCACTATTTATATCATTTTGATTGGTGCGATATTTGGCTATGCTGTTTTGGACGGGTTCGACCTTGGTGTTGGCATGCTCCACCTGGGAACGAAGAACGATACACATAGGCGTATATTCCTCAACGCCATTGGCCCTGTGTGGGACGGCAACGAGGTCTGGCTTATTGTTGTTGTAGGCTTACTCTTTGCTGCATTCCCCCATGTCTTTGCGACGGCGTTATCGGGATTCTATATCCCCGTGATGGTATTGCTGTTGGCCTTGACTCTGCGGGCTGTGTCGATTGAATTTAGAAGCAAAAGAGAGATGCCTGCCTGGAGGTGGTTTTGGGATATCCTTTTTTTCACCGGTAGCCTGCTGATTAGCTTCGGCATGGGTCTCTTCTTCGGCAACCTTATCCAAGGGATGCCACTGACAGAAGCACGTTATTTTGACCCTGCTAAATTTGGGGTGATCATGCCATTTATTACCCCATATACTGTGCTAGTGGGTGTTTTTACTATCTCAACATTCCTCATGCACGGATGCATCTACCTCCTTGCCAAGACGGAAGGTGATCTACATGATAAATTGAGGGACTGGGCAAGGGGAACTATTATTTTTTTCTGTATGATGTACGTCTTGTCGACGATGGCCACCCTCATCTACTTCCCACATATGGTGGAAAGCATTCGTGCAAAGCCATACCTCTTTTTTGTTGCTGTCGTTAACATGCTGCTGATAGCAAATATCCCCAGATGTATCTACAAGGGTAAAGATGGTTGGGCATTCATCTCCTCTGCAGGAAATATCCTCTGCCTTGTTGCTCTATACGCTTTAGGGACTTTTCCCGTCATCATACGCTCAACAATAGACCCTGCTACACGTAGCCTTACCGTCTTCAACTCCAACTCCTCCTTTTTGACGCTCAAATATCTCTTTATCATTTCATGCATCTCCATCCCTCTCGTTATCTTCTACGGTATCGTTGTCTATCGCATCTTCCAAGGCAAGGTCAAGATTAACTCTATGAGCTATTGATCGATTGTCGTTAAAAGCCGAGAGGTGTACAATTTTCTCACGCGCAAGATCTGTAGAGGTTTCTAGACGTGAAATTGCTTCCTTTTGTTCGCCAAGTATGTTGGCGTTGGCGCTATCCGAATACCCTTCCCGAAGAGATCTTTGATGTCTTGGGATTGCAGATTATGCCTAAAATTTCCTTTGAAGAGCTTTTAAAGACGCTAACGGACTCAGACTGCTGCCCGGGGCGTCTTTTTCGCTTTATGCCTCGTGAAAAGGCTGAGCGAGTCTTTCGGTTGGCGCAACAGAAGGAGTTTTTCCCGAACGAGACGCTCTTTTCCTACTATTTCTCTGAGGGGTGGCTGGAGTTTGTGCTACGTTTTGACGATGAGTCGCGTTTACGTAGGCTCTATGTTCAGCACGGTAACCTCCCGGGAGACAGTGGGATGGAGATCATTCTTGCAGCAGCTTTAAAGTAGATATTAATTGAAACCTGGGAGGAGTAGATGTCAGCCAGCTGTTGTGATGCTGTTGTTGGGGAAAAAGAGAAACTTCTTTCTCTGCCGTTACCTACGGTACGGATGCGTCGTTTACGTTCGACTGCGGCGGTAAGGGACCTCGTTCGTGAGTCCCATTTGTTAGCAGAAGATTTTGTTGCTCCTCTTTTTGTACGAGAAGACGACTCTGCTGGACCGCGTGAGATTGTCTCTATGCCAGGTTATTGCCAATGGACGCTACAGACGTTGGGTAAGGAAGTGGAGACCCTTGCTGCTCTAGGTGTGCGTGCTGTGATGCTCTTTGGAATCCCTATTGAAAAAGATGCCGTTGGAAGTTCCTCGTGGCAAGACGATGGTATTGTCCAAAAGGCGATCAAGGTGATCAAAGATGTCGCTCCTGAGATTATCGTGATGACAGACCTCTGCTTTTGTGAACATACTGACCATGGTCACTGTGGTGTTGTGAGCGAGCAGCGTGGTCATGCCGATCTGGATAACGATACGACGTTGCCTTTGTTGGCTAAACAGGCTCTGAGTCATGCCAGAGCAGGAGCCGACGTTTTAGCTCCTTCGGGGATGGTTGACGGCATGGTCGCTGCTGTTCGTTTTACTCTAGATTGCCACGGCTTCTCTCACGTTGCCATCATCACCCATGCCGCAAAGTTCTGCTCAGCACTCTATGGCCCTTTTCGCGATGCGATCGAATGTGGATCGCAGTTTGGCCATCGCAGAAGCTACCAGATCGATCCTGCCAATGGTGATCAGGCGTTAAGAGAGATTGCTCTCGATGTAGAAGAAGGAGCTGATATGTTGATGATCAAGCCTGCAGGGATCTATCTCGACATCGTTAGGAGGGCCAAGGAGCAGTTTCCAGCCTTCCCTATCGCTACCTATTTTGTCAGCGGCGAGTATGCCATGGTCAAAGCTGCAGCAGAGAAAGGATGGATTGATGAAGACAAGGTCTCTTACGAGATGCACCTTGCTGCCAAACGCGCTGGTGCTGATATCCTCGTTACTTATTTTACTAAACAACTTCTCGAAAGAGCATTGGTGCGTAGGTCAGGTTAACGAAGCCACGGAAAGGAACAAGATAAGCAAGATGAAAAGATAGAGAGGATCGCTACTTATAAATCAGCAGTCCATACAGCCCTTTTTGCTCTCTCTGTCGTCCCTGTTGTCCTTTTTCTTTTACAAATCCGCCTACCCCGCGATCCATTACTTTATTTCTTTTGTTCTTCATTCCATGCGTTTTTAAATTCTGTGTATCGTTCTAGCTCATCGCTGAGGAATTCTGCGTAATAGGGGGCCTTCCTCCATCCAAGCGCTCTGTGTGCTCCCCATGGGGATTGGATTTGGAACGTTTCTTGCGCATACTTGTATGCTGCTGCAACGTCGTCTTTGTTGGTGGAATCTATCTTTTTTCTGAATCCCTCCACATCTCTTATAGGCAGGAGGTCTATATTTTGGCTTAGAAGTTGAAGTTGTGCGTCATAGTGGCTGTTGTCAAATATAGTTTTAAATTCTTGAAAAAGGAGTTGTTGTCTTGTGGCCCATTGGTGCATTTGAGCTAATGTAGGGTAGGCGGCATAGGCGAGTTGATTCCAGTGGATTGGACCCATTAGTTTCCTCCTGGCTTGCTCTACTGCAGCATAGATTGTTTTTGGATCTCTCAACTGGTGTAAAAGGTTTAGTTTTTCGTTTGCTGTAATAGGCATAGAGTCGAGATGTTGACGCAAAATACGCGCTTGTTCTTCTTTGGGAATCGCATTATTTGTCAGAGTGTCCTTTAGTAGGAGGAACCTTTTTTGCTTAGAGTGTCTTTCCCTTAATGCCTGTAGTTGTACGATGCTACAATCGGTTGGATGGAGGAGCATGGGGTTTTTCCTCAGAGAAGTAATCTCTTTGTCCGATAGTCCTGCTTTTTTAAAATCTTTCCAGATGGGATGATCTTGGAATGTTGGATCTGTGACCATTTTTTTAAATTCGGATCGCACATGAGCCAAGCTTGTGACATCAGATGTAAGATCGTTGTGTATGCCGTAGATAAGAAAGCGAGGGTCATTAGCAAAGTATTTGCTAACGAGATTAGTAACTGTTACAGACCCTTTTGCTGAGCAGCGCCTCCGTGCGGTTATTTGCGACTCAATCGCTTCTTCCAATTGTTCTAGATGTTCGTCTAATATTTCTCTTTTGATCGGGGGATTGTGTGTCTGTAAGTAAAGCTGTCCTAAGGGAGAGTTAAGAGTATTCTCAAAAGTAGAGGCGCAGTTGCTTTCTAAAAGAGCGGTGTCTAGATCAAAAAGTACTAACTCCCGCTTTTTATTCTTTCCCATGTTGGCAGGATGGCCATCCCAAAGCTGCAAACTCAAAGCTGCTAAAGCCGTGTGTTGCGTTGCAGGGGCTCCCCAGAGGATGCCTTCAGGGCTAGATTGCAACTCTTCAACAGGTGTGGCAGTGACCAATTGTGAACCAGTTACTTTGTCGGGTGTCTGTTTTACATCTTTACTGTATGTTTGGACGATGTTCGCTTCTGGGAAAAACTGTCCAAGGGCTCCTATTGTCGAGATATCGACAGCCCTCTGAGGAATTCCTGGATGCAGTAGTTTTGTATAGCCAGTCGCTTCTCTGTTCGACTTTGCCTCGTATACGATGTTTGCTGTGCCTGTTTTTAACTCTGTAACAGAAAAGGAGTGCTGTAAAATCCCTTGTTCTGCTTGTAAAAAAAGCTGTTGCAGATATCTATTGCTGGTTGTAAGAAGGCAGTCTTCAAACACTGCTTCGAATTCTTTTCGATGCTCTCCACTGAGTTCTTCTCTGCGCCGGGGCGGAGGAAAGAGCTTGTATTCTTTTGTTATTTCTACTAATAGACTTTTTTCTAAATCCTCTTTTTCTTTGTCCACGATTGCTTTGATCGCTGGATCGTTGGAAGAAAGAACGGCCTTTCTTAAGTTTTTTATTAGAAGTCCTTCTTGTTTCAAGAAAAGCTCTTGAAGCTTTGGATTGGACGTTTCCAAAAGACGTATCATCCGTTCTTCATATAAATACCTCTCGTCTTCTGGAGAGAGTTCTCTCCCTTTGGGAAACACCATCTTACCACTGGTGGCGTCGTAGCGGTAGCTGTTAGCGCCGTAACCGAGCTCCTTCAATATCTCTTGTTCGACTGCTCTTTTTGCTTCCTTTACGATCTCTTTCACTTTTGCATTGTCGGAATAAAGAACAGCTTCTTTTGTGGATTGTCTGATGATTAATTTTTGTTGTCTTTCTTTTCCTATCTCTCTTTTTTTCCTCGAGAAGAACTTTTGAAGTTGAGGATGGGCAGTATGCAAAAGGCGCATCATTTGTTCTTTGTCTAAATACTCCTTCTCTTGGGTGGAGAGCTCGCCTCTTGTCAATTGCTGGCCGGTGGCGACGGGAGGAACTCTCTCTCGGCCGAGCTCTTTCAGTATATCTTGTTCGATCCACTTTTTTCCTTTGTCCATTATTGTTTTGATCGCGGGATCGTTGGAAGAAGAAACAGCCTTGTCTGTTGCTGATATCATCCGCCGAACTTCTGCATCCGCTGCACGTAATCCTGCCTGCGTTGCGGCTTCTTTGAAACGCGTTCTTATTTTACCTAGCCGTTTTTTCTCTTGAGCGAAACTTCCTGCCAATTCTTTTAAAAGAGCAACTCTCTTATCGGGATCAACACTTTGTAATCGATTATCGACATGTGCTAAGAAGATAATCCGATCTTGTGGGCTTGCCTCTTTTAGCTGCTCTTCCATCTCTGCGCATATCGTTATAAAATCACTTTCTATCGACCTTTTATCTGCCCCTGTCGAACCGCCCTCTAGCAGTAGTTGTTTGATTCGTTCTTTTTTTGGCCCAGCGAGCACTCCTCCTCTTGATTCTTCTTCTGTACGAAGGGAAGAAGTAGAGAAAGAAGCGGGTGTGCCGAGAATTATTGGACTGCCCACCGTTGATGTTTTGTCGGCTGTTGGAGAAGAAGAAGAGGATTTTGATAGAACTTCCGATAAGCGCGCACTCAAAAGATCGAAAGAAAGCCCACCTGGAGACGCGGCCCGGGATAGCTCTTCAGGAGTGAGCTCGTTACGTTTCTTAAGAAACGCAAAGACTCCCTCTGACGATAGATAGATCTGCTTCCCTGCATATTGCAGGGAAAGAGAACGCCCTTGCCATAATTCGTTGGCTTCGTTCTGGTTTGTTGTGCTGTCGATTCCTCTCTTGTTCGGATCGAATTGTGAAAAAATTTGCTTGATGCCCATAAAAAAAGATCTTGTTAAGACTCGTCATTAGCTTCCGCCCTAAAGATTAAGTTTATCATTTTTTCGGGTCTTTGTAAAACATTTTTATTTTACAACAACGTCATCATCATTTCTTTCTGCAGGGCGATTGTATCAATAAAGA
>JAFITR010000072.1 GCA_017116025.1 Simkania negevensis | reverse complement strand
GGTGTTGAGGGGTATTGTACATTTTCGCTGATCATCGCCAACTTTGCTCCTATCGAATATGACGCGAAAGATGAGACGTTGAACAAAGCGTTTGAGCAGGCACTCGATTTTGTGTATGCCCACCTCTCTCGCCTCTACCAGCGTTACCGTTATCAGATGCGCTGCCGCTCGTTGGTGGAGGAGGCGATGGCTGTTGGTAAGGATAGCCTCTTTTTTGACCACCCTGTGCCTTGGCTCGAAAACTTTTTTGCTCTAGGTGGTGAGGAGCACTCGGCACTCTTCCTTATCATGCCAGCAGGAGAGCATTGGAAGTTGCGTGGGATCCCCCCTTCTCTCAAGGAGAAGATGAAGACGCGCTTGCCTTTGCCTAAAGAATGGGCGGGATTGAGTGATGTGGCTTTAGAAGAGATAAGTGGAGTGAAGGGAGCCGTCTTTTGTCATAAAGGGCGCTTTGTCTCCGTCTGGCAGACGCGCGAGGCTGCTGAACAAGCGTTGCGTAAGATCTTGGGAGAGCCTGCGGAGCCTGAAAAGCCTTAAGAAGGAAAAGAAATAACGCGAAGAAAGAGAAGAGAAGAACTAAGAGTAACATGGACAGCTTTATGGAACTGCGGGTTAAGAACAGGCTGGATGAACAAACGGAAGCACTTATAAATAGCGTTATTGGTGTTGCTATAGATGTTCATCGAGAGCTTGGATCAGGCTATTTTGAGAAAGTTTACGAACAAGTAATGTCAATTGAGTTGAAGAGTCGAGGTTTTGTCTGTTCCACTCAAGTGCCAATTGCCGTTTATTATAAGGGAGTAAAAATTCGCGGTCAGATTTTGGATTTGGTTGTAGAAAAACGGCTGGTTTTGGAGATAAAATCAGTGGACACAATATTGCCGATTCATGAAGCTCAAATTCTCTCCTATCTTAAATCGACAGGTCTTGTAGCAGGACTTTTAATTAATTTTAAAGAAAGGCTGGTTAAGGATGGCATCAAACGTTTTGTGCGAACTAGCCATCATTAATTTCTTCGCTTTCTTCGCGCTCTTCGCGTTAATTTTGAGTTAGGTCCGCAACGTTAATTTTGAGTTAGGTCCGCAACGTTAATTTTGAGTGAGGTCAACATCGGATGAGTAATGTCTTTCAGAGGATCATTGATGGGGGGTTACCTTGTGACAAGGTATTTGAGAATGATCGAATATTAGCTTTTCATGATATCAATCCAGTGGCACCTGTCCACATTTTGATTGTACCTAAGAAGTCGATTCCCAATATCCAGTCGGCGAATAGCAGTGACCTTGATTTGGTCAAGGAGATGGTGGAGGTTGTGCAGAAATTGGCTTCAGAATACGAGATAGCGGACGGCTACCGTTTGCTTATTAACAATGGTGCTGATGCGGGACAGACGGTTGACCACCTTCACTTTCACCTGATTGGAGGAAGACGTCTAGGGCGGATGGCGTAGGTGGTAGGTCGGCGTACTCTTCTGTTGAGCCTGGTGTGTGGCCTGGTTTGCCTCTTTGCTGCTTTTCTGATCGCCAGAGAGTGTCTCTTCCCCTTGCGTTATCGAGAGGTCGTTGTTAGGCAGGGGCATGAGTGGAGGCTGAATCCTTTGCTTGTCGCTGCTGTGATTAGCCGTGAGAGCAGCTTTTCTCCGCTGCAAGTATCTATGCAGGGCGATCGTGGGTTGATGCAGCTGCAGCCAACAACGATTGAAGAGTTGCAGCGTGTGGGTATTATTTCTAGTGATGAAGGTGCGCAGGGAGATGTTTTCGATCCAGCTAAAAACATCCGGTATGGTACGGCCTACTTACGTTACCTCTACGATCGTTTTGGAGGTAGTGATCGTCGTATGGAGAAGGTTGCTAATTGGTACGGAGGTGATGCAACGACACCTGTCTTGCACTCGTATAATGCAGGCCCCACGCTAGTCCTTAGCATTTTTGATGGGGTTGATGACCTTGCAACATATCAGGGAGGTATGCAGAATAGGAGGCCGACGACAGTGGAGCATGTTAAAGATGTCCTCTGGCGCTTCCGTTGTTTAAAAATCATGAATCGTATTGCTAAATATGAGTAGCGCGTTGCTGAGGGGATGGAGGGCGTTGTCCCTTCTGTTTTTTTGCTTGTGTAGCAGCAGCTGGGCGCTGCCAGTAGCAGCAAATTCAACTGCAACTGCCCATGAACCTGAAGGTTGGCTTGCTTCTCTTTCGCTCAATGAGATAACGCAGTGCCTTAGAGCTCATTTGGAACTTCATGACTACTCTTCTGCGATTGCTAAAGCTCGAACAGCGTTAAAACGTTATCCTGACGATCCGGCTCTTATTGCCGCTGCTATACGCGCCTACGCAGGAGGTGGGCAGCTTGTTGCCGCATTGGAGCTGTTCGATCGCCATGCAGAGGTTCTTTCTTTGGATTCCAGAGCAGTGCGCTCGCTTTTGCATGATCTTGCGTGGAGTGTGATCGCCGATGGTGCCGCTTCAGAGTCGGTCGCTACCCGCTCGTTGGCGACGATTGCCGCCGGATTGACAGAAGATTTCCGCGCCGTCGATATACTATGCCGCTCTATGGAGGATCCTGCTATAGAGACAAGGCGTGCAGCTGTGCTGCTCTCGTCAATATACCGTGACGAAAAACTCAAGAAGGGGGTGTTGCGTCTCTTTCGTCAAGACTCTGCTTACGAGGTGCGCCTCGCTGCGGCACATGCATTAGGTGCGCTAGAGCATAGAGAGGCAGTAGCGGATTTAAAAGCGCTCTTGTCTGACGAAAGCAGCGACTTGTCCCTTCGTATGGTAGCGACAGCCTCGCTTGTACAGATGTTGGAAGGACTCGATGTAGCGGAGTTTGTTGCTCTTACGGAAAGCCGACGTAGTGCTCTTCGGCTTCTTGCTTGTGAAGCGGTAGGGTATCTGGGTTTGCAGGAACATGCGGCTGCTGTTCTAACGCTTACGACAGACGCTTCTACAGAGGTGCGTAAGGCGGCATGGCGTTGTTTAGGCCTGCTCAAAGCTTATCAGATCCTCGATATCGACCGGACAATAGAACAAGGTATGGCTGACCTAGATCCCTTTGTCGCTGTATATGCTTCTTGGGTGTATGCGTTAAAAAGCCCGCAGCAAGGGATGGAGGTGTTAGGACGTTTTCTTGACGATTCGAGAGAAGCTGTTAGGTACGAAGCTGCTTCTGCTGTGGCAGCAGTAGGGTTGAGGAACAACAACCTGCTTCTTCAGATGTTCCACAAAACGCAAGATCCTCTCGTTCGAGTCAATTTAGCTCTTGCCTTGATCTCCCAGCGCTTCGCTACAAAAGAAGCGGCAGAAGCGGTCGCTACCTTCCTGCACACCTGCCAAGATCGTATCTTTTGGCGCACAGGGTCGATCAGATATTTTCCCCTGCTCTCAACAATAGATGGAGCAGCAGACTTTTATCGTACCCTAGCCTCCCCCGAGGAAATAAATCAGAAGACACGCCTCGGCTTACTTGGCCTGCTTGCACTACTCAACTATCCAGATATTGAGAAACTGGTAAAAGAGCACCTTCTTGAAAGAAACTACGACTTGACGGCTACAGCAGCTTCGATCCTGTTAGAAGAAGGGGGCGCTTATGCTGCTGATAGCGTCTATTCTCTCCTCGACCAAGACGACCGTGCCATCAAAGTGCGTGCTGCTCTCCTCCTCGCCTCCTGGGGAGGGGAGCCGCGTGCGGTCGATCTCCTTCACAAAGCCTTCCACGACGCCCCTCATCAGATGAAGATGGTTTTGCTAGAAGCGGTCGCTCATGCTGGTGATGAAACTTCCCGGACATTCCTCGTGCAGGCTCTTAAAGATCCTTCACAGCAGGTGCGTATCGTTGCGTCGTCGTCGTTAATAACATATTTAAACAACTAGATAAAGGAGTTGTACGATGGAGCTGAATCAAAAAATAAAAGAAGCGAGAGAGTGTCTTGTCCAAGAGGGGATTGATGGTTGGCTCTTTTACGATTTCCGTGGCAACAATGAAATCGCTTGCCAATTTCTAAATATAGATAAAGCTCACCGGACGCGTCGCTGGTTTTACTGGTTGCCTGTTGTAGGAGAGCCTGTAAAAATCCTGCACGCGATTGAACAAAAACCTCTGAGCCACCTCCCAGGCGAAAAACTCGTCTACAACTCTTGGCAACAGCTCGATCACCACCTCTCATCACTCCTTACAGGAAGAAAAAAAGTCGCTATGGAATACTCCCCAAATAATGCAATACCGTACGTCTCTAAAGTCGATGGTGGTACTGTCGATGCTGTAAGAAAATGTGGTGTTGAAGTCGTCTCTTCTGCTCAAATTATGCAGTACTACCAACAGTTCTGGGATGAAAAAACCCTGCAATCACACCTTTTTGCCGCCGATCTCGTTGATACCATTGCCGCCGACTCTTGGGCATTGATCAAAGGCCATCTCGAAAGTGGTAAAACGATCAACGAATACGATGTCCATAAATTCATTGAAGAACAATTCGAAGCAAACAACTGCTACTCCGACGGCTCCCCCATCTGTGCTGTTAATGCACATGCCGCTGATCCACATTACGTACCTACCGCTAAAGGAGCTCTTCTCATCAAAAAAGGTGATTTTGTCTTGATCGACTTATGGTGCCGACATAAAGACCCAGGGTCTGCTTTTGCCGATATTGCACGTGTCGCTGTTGCTGATGTCGAACCGACGCAGAAACATCAAGAAGTCTTTAATGTCGTTAAACATGCTCGCCTTGCCGGTGTTGACCTGATTAAAGCACGTTATAAAGAAGGCAGAGCTGTTCAAGGCTGGGAGGTCGATCAAGTCTGTCGACAGATCATCTCCGATGCAGGATATGGAGAGTTCTTTACCCACAGAACAGGACATAATATCGGCATCGAAGGCAATCACGGTGATGGAACACACCTCGATAACTTCGAAACGCAAGACTTTAGATACCTATTGCCAGGTACATGTTGCTCCGTTGAGCCAGGTATCTACCTCCCAGGAGAGTTTGGCGTCAGGCTCGAATTCGATCTCGTCATCACTCGTGATAAGACTATCCGCATCACCGGAGGTATACAAGATGAGATCGTTACACTATTGTAGAAGATTTAAAGGGCAACGGTTTAAATAGCCACGGAAAGGAACAAGATAAGCAAATAGATCAATAAAAACGCGAGTTCTTGCACCTCGTGACTGATTACGTTTTTAGCGGGAATTACTGACGCAAAGGCACAAAAAAACAAAAAGAAAAATAAATAACTATACTGTTTTGTTTTAATGTTAGAAGAAAGGTTTTTTATATTGTCCACTATGTCTATTATGTTCAAGATGTCCATGTTGTCCACTAAGTGGGGTGTTATTCTATGAGCTTCAAAGAAAAAATAGAGAAGATTCAGGAGGATTTAGGGCGCGATGGCTTAGATGGTTGGCTGCTGTATGACTTTCAAGGGATGAACGAGCATGCGTGTCATCTCCTTGAGCTTCCTTTGAACACGGTGTATACACGCCGTCTTTTTTATTGGATTCCGCGTCGCGGCCAGCCGGAGGCGATCGTATCGAAATTGCAGGAGTGTTTGTACAAGCACCTTCCTGGAAAGATCCATTCTTATTTGAATTGGCACGAGCTTGAGGAGTCTTTGGGGAAGGTATTGAAGGGAAGACGTCGGATAGCGATGGAGTATTCTCCGCGTAACGGTGTGCCGTATGTTTCGCGTGTTGATGCAGGGACGATGGAGGTGGTGAAAGGTTTTGGTGTGGAGGTTGTGAGCTCTTCGGCATTATTGCAACGTTTCAATGGGGTGTGGGACGAGGATAAGATGCGTTCACATGTCGAGGTAGCGGCGATTTTTGAGGTGATTTACAAGAAAGCATACCTGCTGATTTCCGACTATTTGTCTAAGGGCAAGACGATTACGGAATACGAAGTGTTGTTATTTGTGATGAAGGAGTTCATCATATATGACTGTATTTCGGAATATAATATGATTGTTGCCGTGAATGAACATTCGGTTGATCCCTACTTTAATGTAAGAAAAGAGACGGCAAAATCGATTAAGAAGGGAGACTATCTTTTACTGAGTTTATCTGGAAAGAAGAACAGTGTTGATACTGTTTATGTAGATGTTGCTCGGGTAGCAGTGGCCGATACAGCACCGACACCATTACAGCAGGAGGTCTTTGATCTGCTCAAGCGTGCGCGCAAGGCGGCGTTGAAGTTGATGCGCGATCGTTTCAAAAGTGGCGATCCGCTCTATGGGTATGAGGTAGATGAGGTATCGCGTGAGGTGATTGAAAAGGGTGGGTATGGGCAGTATTGTACTCACCGGGTGGGACACAATATTGATGTTTTTCTTCATGGTAGTGGTACCCATCTCGATAATTTTGAGATCAGGGATACTAGGGAAATCCTTCCAGGGACATGCTTTGCTTTAGGCCCAGGTATCTATATTCCCGGCAAATTTGGTATGCGTGTTGAGAATGATATCTTTGTTGACAAAGATAGAAAGGTGATCATGACGACGGGCGACCAGCAGGAGATTACCTGTTTGCTTTAAGATTGTGTAAGAGGAGAGGTTATGGCATTAGGCTTGGCGTTAAAGGCTTTTTTTAAAACGTTTCGGGACAAAGAAGGGGCACAACGTTTTCTTGCTGGCGAGCGGGAGAGCGACGACTCTCTTGAGAAGGGAGAGGATAGTAGCTCACATTTGCGTTTGTTAGAGTTGTTGCAGTCGTCGGGACGTCTTGTCGATTTCTTCGAAGAGGATATCGTAAATTATAGCGATGCACAGATAGGTGCTGCTGTGCGTAAGGTGCACGATGAGTGCCATAAAACATTGGAAGACTATGTCACCATACGTCCTGTTGTTGAAAACGGTGAAGGAGAGATGTTTAATGTCCCTGTGGGGTATGATCCTTCTGAAATTAAGCTTGTTGGTGATGTACAAGGAGCTCCTCCCTATTCAGGCATCGTTAAACACAAAGGCTGGCAAGCTCACAAAGTCTCCCTTCCACGCCAAGTGGGAAAGAAAAAAACTGCAATCATCTGCCCCGCAGAGGTGGAGGTAAAAGCGCAGCAATGAGCAAGTCGAAATATCTCATCGGTATCGATCTTGGTACAACGAACTCTACCATGTCTTATGCAAAAATTGGAGAGGACGAAGCTTCTTCTCTACCCGAAATCTCCCTCTTTCCTATCCCTCAGATGGTGCGTAGTGGCTCTCAGGAAGAGCGGAAGACGATGCCTTCCTCTCTCTACTATCCCCTCAAGGAGGAGTTAGAGGCAGGTTCTTTTGCCGTCGACTGGGCTTCTGACAGAGAGTTTTGTGTCGGTTCTGCTGCTAGCGAACGCGGTGGAGAACTCCCTTCACGCCTGGTGACATCGGCTAAATCGTGGCTTTGTCACTCTGGCATCGATCGCCGCTCTTCACTTCTCCCATACACTGCTGGTGAAGACGATCCTCGTACGAGCCCGCTTGCTGTGACAGCAGAGCTTCTGCGCCACCTGCGCGAAGTGTGGAATTTGCGTTTTCCCGATGCCCCTTTTGTTGACCAGTCTTTGTTGATCACTGTCCCTGCTTCTTTCGATCCGAGTGCAAGGCAGCTCACTCAAGAGGCCGCTCTGTTGGCCGGTTATCCTGAAGAGGTCGTCCTTATGGAGGAGCCTCAAGCAGCGTTTTACGCATGGCTCTACCACAATCCCGACGAATGGCGTACCCACCTTGCCGTTGGTGACCGCCTCCTTGTCGTCGACATAGGAGGAGGAACGACGGATTTTACCCTCATCAATGTTGAAGAAGAGGGGGGAGATCTCTCGTTAACGCGCATGGCGGTAGGCTCCCATCTGCTCCT
>JAFITR010000071.1 GCA_017116025.1 Simkania negevensis | reverse complement strand
AGACCTTCGGCCTGATTTCAGACCTTCGGCCTGATTTCAGACCTTCGGCCTGGTTTCAAAACTGTCAAAATCGAGCAGGCCGAAGGCCTGGGCTGTTACATCCCAGGGCCTTCGGCCTGAAGAAAAGCGGAAAGTACATTTCTTGAAAAAAAATGCATGTTCACACTTTGTGTGGTGAGTAGGAGGGTTACATCATTCCCATGCCGCCCATACCACCCATGCCACCCATGCCACCCATACCACCCATGCCGCCCATCATACCGGGGTCAGGCATGCCTGCTTCCGCCTTTTGTTTTGGCTTAGGCTTGTCAGTGATCATCCCTGCTGTATTGAGTAGCAGGCCTGACACAGAACTTGCGTGGGTCAATGCGCTTTTGGTGACGAGGACGGGGTCAACAACACCGGCTTTAACGAGGTCGCAGAACTCATCTGTGAGTCCGTTATAGCCCCAGGCAGCTGTTTTCTCTGCGATTTTTTCTGCTACGACATCGCCCTGTTTTCCGCAGTTGTTTGCAATAGCGATAGCAGGAGCATATACCGCTTTACGGATGATATCGACGCCCACTTTCTCGTCGCCATCGACAGACAAGTTGTCCAGCGCTTTTGCTGCACGGATAAGGGCAACACCACCGCCTGGAACGATCCCTTCTGCGACAGCTGCACGTGTAGCATGTAGAGCATCGTCGACGCGAGCTTTGCGCTCTTTCATCTCTGTCTCCGTCGCTGCGCCGACATTAATGAGAGCGACACCTCCAACAAGACGAGCAAGACGCTCTTCAAGCTTTTCCCTGTCGTAGTCGGATGTTGTCGTTTCGATTTCGTTACGGATTTGGGTGACGCGCTTTTCTATTTCCGACTGCTTCCCTGCTCCGTCAACGATAATCGTCTCGTCTTTGGAGATGGTGATGCGTTTGGCATGGCCGAGGAGTTCTATACCGGCATCTTCAATGGTGAGGCCTGTCTCTTCAGTGACGACTGTACCGCCTGTGACAGAGGCAATATCTTGCAGCATCGCCTTGCGCCTGTCGCCAAAACCAGGGGCTTTAACAGCACAGAGAGGGAAACCTGCTTTGAGCTTGTTGACGACAAGTGTCGCCAAAGCTTCGCCATCGATATCGTCTGCGATGATGAGGAACGGCTTCTGCCCTTGTTCTAAGACCTTCTCAAGGAGGGGGGTGATCTCTTTTGCTGTGGTTAGTTTCTTGTCTGTGATCAGCACTTGAGCGTTTTCAAATTCGATGCTCATGGCGTTAGGGTTGGTGACGAAGTAGGGCGATAGATACCCTTTGTCAAACTGCATCCCTTCTACAACATCCAGAGTTGTCTCAATACCTTTACTCTCACCAACGGTGATGATTCCGTCTTTACCCACTCTGTCCATCGCTTGGGCGATGATCGTCCCTATCTCTGGATCGTTATTGGCGGAAATTGAGGCTATCTGCTTGATCTCTTCATTCGTCTTCACCGCAGTGGCTTGTCTGGTCAACTCTTCAATGAGTGCGTGAACAGCTTTTTCTATCCCACGCTTTAAAGACATCGGATTCGCTCCTGCTGCAAGATTTTTAACACCTTCGGTGAAAATCTTCTCGGCAAGTACCGTTGCTGTTGTTGTGCCGTCACCCGCCTTGTCCGACGTCTTCGATGCAACTTCTTTGACAAGTTGCGCACCCATGTTTTCAAAGGGATCTTTTAACGAGATCTCTTTGGCTACTGTCACGCCGTCTTTGGTCGTCAAAGGAGCTCCGAAGCTCTTTTTAATGACCACATTCCGCCCTTTGGGGCCTAATGTGATAGTGACTGCTTTGGCAAGCTGTTTAATTCCCTTGGCTAAAGATTTCAAAGCCTCTTCGTCAAACTGTAAAATTTTTGACATAACTACTACTCCTTAATTCTTGCTTATCGTGTAACAACGCCGTATACGTCTGATTCGGCAAGAATCAAATACTCGCCTTCCTCACCTGCTTCTTTTACTTCTGTCCCTGCATAGCTGCTAAACATGACACAGTCCCCAACAGAAACTCCCAACGGAGTGAGTCTGCCATCGTCATCCCTACGGCCAGGACCTGTTGCGACCACTTTCCCTTCGCGTGGTTTCTCTTTTGCCGTGTCTGGAAGAATAATGCCTCCTTTTGTCGCTTGGGCTTCACAGCGTTGTACTAAGATCTTGTCCCCTAAAGGCTTAATCTTCTTTGCGTCCATTGTTAAAGTCCTCCGTATAAAGTTAGATGGTTTCTAAAAAGTTGAGGAGCAAATCGTAGGTGATCTTAACCTTTTCTGTCAACGAAATCAGAGAGGTTTTAAAAATACTGGTTGTACAAAAAAAAAGAGGAGTTTATATCAAAGTTTACTATGGGAGAGTCTACTTTGGTCTAAAATATGCTAAGAGAAAATTTATCAAGAGTCCATCCTGAGCTGGCGAAGAAGATCCGTTCTGTGAATACGAACAAGCTGATTTTTTGTCCAACGCGTTTAGGAGAACTAAATTTAAAGCTTACGGCGAAGGGTCGGTCGTGGTATTTCCATTCAAATTACGATCCCTATCGTGAAGCGCGCCGTTGGTTGTCTGGTTTGGAGTTGGAGGAAGTGGAGGTTTTGTATGTCTATGGGGTGGGATGTGGCTACTCTTTTGGATCGTTGACTCCTTGGCTTAGGAGTAATGGAAGGCGTATGTTGGTTTATATTGAAGATGATTTACGGGTTCTTTATCGCCTTTTTGAAACTGAGCAGGGGGCTGAGATTTTGGACGACGACCAGGTTGAGCTCTATTATATGAGCAAAAATGAGGAGTGTCACAAGTTTTGTCAGGAGGTTGCTGTCCACTATGCAGGGCGTCCTTTCCTCATCTCTGCTTTGTCCTACTATTGTCAACAGAAAGAAGAGCGATTTGATCGTATCGAGACCTTTCTGATGCACTTCTCTAGGTTTAAGTAGCTATGGGAAATAACGAGATAGACAGTATAGATGCTCATAAGCGATGATAGTCAGTGATGTCTGAGGCAGAGTACCGAAAACTTGTTTCTACTGCTAAGCGTATTGTTGTCAAGGTGGGAACGCGTCTCCTCCTTACCGCTGAGGGGATGCCAAACTTGCCGCGGATTAGGGTCCTTGTCAACCAGCTGGCTCTTTTATCTCATGCAGGCAAGGAAGTGGTTTTCGTTACTTCCGGTGCTATCGGGGCAGGTATGCAGGCGTTGCAGATGAAGAGAAGGCCGACGGCTTTGCACGATCTGCAGATGATGGCTGCTGTGCAATCAATTCGGATCTCACCACTCCGATGCGATCATCGCCTCCTCAGAAAAAGCGAAAGAACAGTTCTGCCGTGATGTTGACTCCGCTGTCGTTTATACTAACGCTTCGACAAGGTTTACCGATGGCTCAGAGTTTGGTCTTGGCGCAGAGATTGGTATCAGCACCGACAAGCTCCATGCACGCGGTCCTATGGGGCTTGAAGAACTCACCACATACAAATATATCGCTCTCGGCCAAGGAGAGATACGAGTGCATTAATCTTCTCGACAAGAAATCTTTTTGTGTAGTATTTTTTTTGTCTTTTTCTTTGGAGTTGTCGATGTCAATTAGTGTGACGATTTTAGCGTGTAATGCGGAAGAGTATATTGAGCGTGTCTTATCTCCCCTTGTTTTATTCGACGAAGTGGTTGTTTGCGATACTGGTTCTACGGATTCGACGGTTGCAATTGCAGAGCAGTTTCAAAATGTCAAGATTTGTCACTCTCCTTTTGTAGGTTTTGGCAAGCTGCACAATACGGTAGCGTGCCAGGCAAGTCACGATTGGATTCTCTCTTTGGACAGCGATGAGGTGATGACCTCAGCGTTGATCGAAGAAATTCTTTCTCTTTCACTTGATAAAGAATCTGTCTATTCGTTTCCTTTTCACAACTATTTTAATGGGAGGTGGATCAGATGCTGTGGATGGTATCCCGATCGCCATATACGTCTTTATCACCGGGGTAGGACGCAGTTTACTGAGAATTATGTCCACGAAGGTATCATTGCGCGAGGGCTTGAAGAGGTGCGGTTGTTGAACCCTGTACGCCACTACTCCTACTCTTCGATATCAGACTTTTTGAGGAAGATGCAATTGTATACAGATCTATTTGCTGAAGAGTACCAGGGTAGGAAGAACTCTTCTCTGTTTAAGGCGATCACTCACGGAGCGTTTGCATTTGTCAAAAACTATTTTTTTAAGATGGGCTGTTTCTACGGTTACGAGGGCTATCTCATCTCTGCTTACCAAAGCCAGACAGCGTTTTATAAGTATTTGAAGTTGATGGAGGCGAATGGTAAAAAGTAGCTCTCTGTTGCTGGTATTGATGTATCATCGCGTCTACGGCAGGGGCAAACATGAAAATCCGTCAGACCTTTTTTCACGTCATCTGGCTTTCATCAAAGAGCGTTTCCCTGTTAAGCTTCCAGGAGAGCCTCTTGAACAGGGGAAGTTAAACGTCTGTCCGACCTTTGACGATGGCTATTGCGACTTCTATTTTAACGTATTCCCTTTGTTAAAAGAGTTGAGTCTAAAAGCTGTTCTGGCTCTTCCCGTTAAATATATTGCAGAATCAACAGATCTTTCCCCTGCTGTACGTATGGACTTTCGCTACGTACAGGCTATGGACGAAGGGTTTTACCAGAAGAGAGTCCCTTTTTGCACATGGCAAGAGATCCGAGAGATGGTCGGTAGCGGTCTTATTGAAGTGGCCTCTCACTCTTTTTCGCATGTCGATTGTTCTAAGTCATCAGTTAATTTGCAGCAAGAGCTGGTTTGTTCAAAACAGATCATTGAGGACAATATAGACAGAAAGGTAGAGACCTTTGTCTATCCATTTGGTAAGACAAATCGTACCTTGGAACACACTGTTGCCAGACACTATCGCTATGGTATACGTATAGGAGGGGCGTGTAATATGGGCTGGCACCAATTACCCCGCTCCCTTTGTCGTGTCAGTGGTGATCGAATGGAGAAACCAAATTCCCCGTTTACATTTAAACAGCTCTGGAAGCCCATCTTGAAGGGATACCTGCGGAGGTTTATATAGCTATGGGAGGTAACAAGATAGACAAGATCGTCAAGATACACAGGATAGTTTTTTTAATTGCTATGTTTTTAACATAACATCTTTTTGCTTATAAGAAGCTATCTTGTGTATCTTGACGATCTTGTCTATCTTGTTACTTTCCGTGGCTGCATAAGTGCCTATCCCTTACATCAAGATACACAGGGCTGCTTTTTTTAGTCTCTCCTGTGAATCTTGTTGCTTCCCGTGGCTGCATAAGTAGCTATCCCTTACGCTTGATTCGGACTGTTGCAGAAAGTCCTGTCCGTAGTTGGCGGAGATCGCTTGGGGCGAGGTTGATAAATTCCATCTTAACAGGGATACGTTGGACGACTTTTGAGAAGTTCCCGGTGGCATTGCTAGCAGGAAGGAGGGCGAAAGTAGCTCCTGTTGCTGGGGAAAGAGCAGCGACTCTTCCTTGGAACGTTTGTTTTGGTAGCGCGTCGATAGTGATAAGGGCCTGGTCACCAACTTGAATCCTATGTAGCTCTGTCTCTTTGTAGTTGGCTTCGACCCATCGCTGATCGGACTGTACAAAGCCGAACATTGATATTCCAGGAGCAGTAAAAGCCCCTACCTCTACGGCACGCTTGGCAATGGATCCATTGCTAGGAGCTGTGATGTCCGTATGGGCCAGCTCAAATCTCGCCTGTTCTACTGCGATCTGGGCAACAGTGTGGTTGTGCATAGCTTGGTCGTATGCTGCTTTGATGCTGTCGTAGGATTGGTCTGAGATGACGCCCTCTTTATATAGATCGTGAGCCCTGTCGTAATTGCTTTTTGCGTCGTTCAACCCCGCCAATAGCGCCTTTTCTTCTGCTTTGGCCTTCTGTAGTAGATACTCATATTGTGTCTTGTCGATTTTACAAAGCAGCTCGCCTTTCGCAACTTCTTGACCCTGATCGACATAGATTGCAGTCACTCTGCCCGAAACGAGAGAAGAGAGAGCAATGATTGGACTGCGGACATAGGCGTCGTCGCTTTTTGTATAGGGGCGGATGGCGATGAGGTAGTATAGTAATCCTCCAACCAGTAAGACGACGATGATGGCGATGGTGGTCAGAAGGCCGGCTAGTCGAAAACGTTTATTGTGTGACATAGTTTTGTGCTGATTCAATGAGGAAGCGTTGTGTAGTTACCTCTTAGGCGGATAATTTCGTAGTTGGAATCGGTTTCAATGATATTCCCTGTAGCAAAGAGGATGTTGGCTATTGCCTTGGAGTAGTCGGTATGAGCTTGGTCAATCTTCTTTAATACCTCGAAAAACATCTCTTCATGTTGCATCAGGTCGTTTATATGGCTTGTCTCTCCACCTTGTAGCTTCAATAAAGCCTCTTCCATAAGTTTTTTTGTGTGCGATTGACTTTCTGACAAATGTTCGTATCGCTGTTGCTCCTGCGCCAGTGCCGTGTAAGCGTTGGTAAGGCTTGTGATTATTTCCTGTTTTTTTTGCTCGGCAAGCTGTTTCTGTTGTTGATAGATGCTCTTTTGCTGCTTGATGTTTGCCTTGGCAGAGTGGTTAAACAGAGGATAGGAAGCACTGAGAGAGAAGGAGTACTCTTTTTCTGGATTGCGTGGGCTTAATGAGCTGGGGATCGATACACGTCGGTTTCTGTCCGAATCTAATTCGAGAGATGCATTTGCTGTTAGATTCAGCAACCGCTTGTTTTTGGCTGATTCGTAATTGATTTTTGCGCTCTCATTTTTCACGATGAGAGAAAGGAGGTCAGCGCGTTTTTTTAGCGCCTCTTCTTTCAGCTCTTGATCTAGCTTTGGGAAAGGGGGTTCTGCCGATTCAGGGTAGCTGTCACTAGCACTTGTGATTAACTCCCCCAAGAAATCTTGCCTATCTGTAATGCCCATCTTCAACACGAGCTGTTGCGATGCCTGAAGATAGCTTTTGTGCAGGTCGGCAAGGTCGGATTTCCTGCGGCTTATTTGTGCATGGACGTTGCTGAGCGTTCCCTTATTTGTCCTTTTCTGTTCGATAAGCTTCTCCACGTCCTTGGCAATGAGATCTAGGTAGTCTAAGGATTGTTGCGCTGTAACGGCGCCCTTTTCGTAGCGAAGTAGATCCCAATAGGCATTGATGGTGTCTAGCAGCGCTTGGGAAATGTTGAAAATGGCTGTGAATTTTGTTGATTTAAGCGTAAGAGCACTGTTGACTACACTGATGTTGCTGAAGCTGTAAAAAAAAGCGCTTTGTAGCAGAGGCTGCGAAATATTGATGGTGTAGGATAGGGAGGTAGAGAAGGAGGTAGACTGGTAACCGAAAGTGTTTGATAGTGTGTCTGAAGCCGATAGCGATAGAGAAGCCCCTGTAGGAAAGCTCTGAGAGACGCTGATAGATCCTTCTGTGCTTGTGTCTAGATTGTTGCTGTGTTGGAAGGTGCTCGATGTAAAATCGTCTGTTAAATCCCTCGTGATGCTGGCCGTTAGCTGAGGGTCGTAAGAGGATAAGCTCTGTTCATAAGATCCTTCTTGCTGTTTGACAGATTGTAATGCTATCTCCACATTCTGTTGGTTTTTCAGGGTCAGTTGCAAAGCGTGGATAAGAGAAAGCGGTTGCTTGTTCACGCCTTCTTCTTGGTTGTTTCCTGACGCGTACAGTGAGGATGCAAACAGACAAAGAAAGAAATAGATAAGAAAGTTTTTGCCTGTCATCCCATAGCCTTAGCTCATTTTACAACCTTAGCTCGCGTAATCTTGTTTATACCCAGGGCAGCGCCCTGGGTATAGGCAGTCCAAATAATAGAGACTGAAGGCCTGCAACAAGGAGGTGAATAGTTACAAAAATGTTAT
>JAFITR010000070.1 GCA_017116025.1 Simkania negevensis | reverse complement strand
CTCGCGTTCTCCCCTCCGGGGAGGCAAGACTGACAAATTGCAGGCAGCCTGAAAAGCTGCAATATGCAAAAGAGTCTTGTGAGGTTGAAAAATGAGTTTAAAAGCATGTGTGGCGGATTTGGAGCGACATGGACATCTGATGAGGATTGCCGACGAGGTCGATCCCTATCTTGAGATGGCAGAGATCCATCGTCGTGTCTATGCCAATGGCGGACCTGCTATCTTGTTCGAACGGGTGAAGGGGAGCCCATTCCCTGCGGTATCGAATCTATTTGGTACGCCAGAGAGGGGGCGTTTTCTCTTTCGTAAAACGTACAAAAAGGTGGAAGAACTTCTTGCTTGTAAGGTTGATCCTATCGCGGCATTGAAATCGTTGTGGCGTAAACCGCATCTCCCCTTTACCGCACTGACTACTTTGCCCAAAAAAGTTAAACGTGCTCCCGTACTCTCTTGCAAGACAACGATCTCTGCGCTCCCTCAGATTGTCTCTTGGCCTCTTGATGGAGGCGCATATATCACCCTGCCGCAGGTGCTGACCTTTGATCAACAAAACCCTTCTGTGATGCGTTCAAACCTCGGCATGTACCGCGTACAGATGTCGGGAGGTGATCTTGTTAAAGACCGTGAAGTGGGCCTGCACTATCAGATTCATCGCGGTATTGGCGTCCATCATGCGATTAGCAAGGGAA
Organism: Simkania negevensis; assembly: GCA_017116025.1. Classification (GTDB taxonomy): domain Bacteria; phylum Chlamydiota; class Chlamydiia; order Chlamydiales; family JAFITR01; genus JAFITR01. The sequence continues at coordinate 7,362 of JAFITR010000070.1, read as the reverse complement.
GGGGTGAGGCGTTGCGCGTTGCGATTTTTGTCGGTGGCCACCCCGCCCATACTCTCGCTGCTGTGATGCCTTTGCCGGAAGGGATGTCGGAGTTGATGTTTGCCGGGGCGTTATCGGGAAGAAGGTTTAGGTATGCTTTGCATAATGGGTATACTGTTTCTGCCGAAGCAGACTTCTGCGTAGTCGGCTATATCAACCCATGTGAAGTGAAAAAAGAGGGGCCTTTTGGTGATCACCTGGGATATTACAGCCTTGTTCACGACTTCCCCCTCATGCATGTTGAAGAGGTGTATCATCGCCCAGGTGCCATCTGGCCTTTTACCGTCGTAGGGCGCCCGCCCCAGGAAGATACGATGTTTGGTAAGGTCATCCATGAGCTGACGGCACCCTTAGTCTCGCTGGAGATCCCTGGTGTCAAAGCGTTGCATGCTGTGGATGCTACAGGTGTGCACCCCCTTATGCTGGCTATCGGCAGCGAGCGCTATCTTCCTTATGGAGAAGAGCGCATACCTCAGGAACTGTTAACGCAGGCCCACTCTATCTTGGGGTTTGGACAATGTTCGTTAGCAAAATATCTCTTCATTGCTGCTCATGAAGATGATCCAAACCTTTGTGTCGATGATGTCGGCAAGTTTTTCAGCCACCTCCTTGAACGGGTGGACTGGACGCGGGACTTGCATTTTGTGACACAGACGACACAGGATACTCTCGACTACAGCGGTAAGGGGTTGAACGCTGGCTCCAAGCTCGTCCTGGCTGCTGCAGGTAATCCAAAGAGGACGTTGGCTTCTTCGATCCTCCCTTTTGCCTCTTTACCGACAGGGTTTGGAGATGCTTGTATGCCTCTGCCTGGCGTCGTTGCTATCCAAGCACCCCCTTATCGTTCTGACAGTGTAGCAAAAGAGGAGATCTCCTCCTTATGTAAGGCTCTTGTTCACTGGGAGGGTAGGGAGTCGTCTCCTCTTGTCGTTGTCGTCGACGATAGCTGTTTTGTCTCTAAAAGTCTGTCGAACCTGTTGTGGGTTGTTTTTACCCGCTCAGACCCTGCCCAAGATGTTGAGGGTGTAATGAGCTTTGTCAAAGATAAACACTGGGGTTGTGAAGGCCCTCTTGTGATTGATGCGCGTATGAAGCCACACCACGCCCCTCCGCTGGAGAGTGATCCTGCTGTTGTTAAGAAAGTGGAGAGCATGGGACGAAAGGGAGGAGTGTTGCATGGCATTATCTGAGCAGACGACACCATCTGCTTTTGATGTTGATGCTGGCAGCGTTGATCTTTCCAGAGATCACTTTATTGAGGCAGCAGCGGGGACGGGCAAAACCTATTCGATCGAAAATATCGTCGTTCGTCTCTTGATCGAGTCCGCTTGTGATAAGGGGCTTGTGGGGGTTTCTATCGACAGAATCCTCGTCGTGACCTTTACCCGTGCTGCTGCAAGCGAGCTTTCTGTGCGGGTCAGAGCGAAGATTGAACAGGTGTGTCTTGCTATAGAGTCTGGTGACGATGGCCCATTGCCAAGCTACCTTGTTGAGATGTTTGACGAAGATGATACTTGCCGCAACCGTGCCCGGCGTGCATTGAAAAATGCGCTGTTTGCCTTCGATGAGGCCCAGCTGTTTACCATTCATTCTTTCTGCTTTCGTATGCTTAAAGAGAATGCGTTAGAGGGAAGGTATGCGATTGACCATGGCGATTTTGATGCGGCAGCAGCTTTGGAGACAAAGATACGAGCAGTGAAGGATTTCTTGCGTACGGGAGTCTCTCTGCCTCGCTACAACTTTGTGCAGCTGGCGAGGGTGCTCAAAGCCTTTGATGGCGATGTGGATGCGTTGGTGGCTGCCCTCCTACGAGACATCTCTTACGAAGGAAAAATCCAGGTTTGTAGGGACTTCTCCGTGTTGTTTGATGCGTTTTGTCAAGAGGTGAGGCGGCTCAAGGGCGACTGCTCTGTGACAAAAACAGCCATTATACACGACTATAATCTCTTGTTTGGACAGTACAAAAAATATGGCCCTTGGTCTAGAGCGCGCCTTGAGGAGTGGGTGGAGAGGTTTGCTGCCCTTTTCGAGCAGGATGAACTGCTCTATAGCGATTTTGAGTGGTTAATTAGTGATGGCCTAGTGTTGGCTGGGGCGTTTCATCCTGACAACAGAAAAAAAAGAGCTAAAGAAACCGATCCTTCCTCGTTGCACCTTCTCCATCTCTACCCTCTATTGAGTAAACGGTTTGAAGGGATTGTTGATGAGGCGCGCGATGAGAAAACGATCTTCGCTGGTATGGTGCAAGATTGCCGTGAGGTCGTTAAAGGTGCTATGTTGGCAAGAGGCGTCTGCCATCACGACGATATCCTGAGCAGGATGCGTATGGCGTTAGATAACACGGAATTTATCCAAAGTGTGGTGAAAAGGTATAGCGCTGTCGTTATCGATGAGTTCCAAGATACCGATCCTGTCCAGTGGGAGATCTTCTCTCGCCTCTTTTGCCAAAAAGGCCCGCCGCATATTCCTCTCTTCCTCATTGGCGACCCTAAACAGTCGATCTACTCTTTTCGCCATGCAGATATCTATACCTATCTACAGGCAAAAAAGGTGCTGCGTGATCCCTCCCACGTCACTCTTGATGTGAATTTTCGCTCCCATCCCAAGCTGATAACGGGCTTCAACGCTCTCTTCGGCAGTCAGAATGTTGGCAGGCTCTTCTCCTTGGCTTATGGAAAGAAAGGTGTCGATTACTTCCCTGTAAAGAGTGGGCGTACTGCTGAAGACTTTACCTTGTCAGAGCATGAGGCAGGCATCGAGTTTTTTGTGGGGAGTGGAAGTATTGGCAGAGGAAAAAAGTGGCCTACAGAGGCTCTTGAAGAGGAGTTGTTCTTCCCTTATGTCGTCCAAGAGGTAAAGAGGTTGCATTGTGACAAAGGACTCTCTTATAGCCGTTTTGCTATCCTTGTCAGAGACAAATATCAGGCGGACAGGGTGCAAAAATTTTTGCATCTTTTTAAGGTCCCCTCAGTGACCAAACGCAGCAGTTACATTACCGATACAGCAGCTTATGATGCTTTTATCGATCTCCTCCACGCTGTTTTAAATCCTGGCAACATCAACGAGGTCAGGAGGGCATTGGCAGGAAAGTTGCTTCGGTGGACGGACGAAGAGCTGATCACTCTAGCAGACGACGATGTGTTGGAAGAGGTGTGTGGGCGCTTTTATGATCTTCATGCTAAACTCTATCAAGAAGGCATTGTCTCTTGTATTGAGAGTGCTATGAGAAGCTGTTGGAAGCGTTGTAGTGAGAAGCTTACTTCGATCAACCTACTTCTTGGGGAAGAAGGAGGAGAAGAGTTGTGGAACGACCTGTCTCAGTTGGTAGAGCTTCTTGTGGAGAGGGAAACGCATGCTCATGCCGCTCCAGAAGAACTGTTTTTGTATCTGTTAAAACTTCCTGAACGCGTGCAGTATGAGGAGCCATCGTTGAAGCGGCGTCAGCGTCAGCAAGAAGATGCCGTCAATATCATGACGTTACATATCAGCAAAGGGCTGCAATTTGACGTTGTCTTTGCCGTTGGTTTAACTGTTCGCAAAGAGGCGAAAGGGACGTTGATCAAGGTGCGTAAAGGAGGTGTTGAGAAGCTGGTGCCATATAGGAAAGAGCTGGACGAAGTCAAAGAGGCTTTAGATGACCTCGATGGAGAAAAGTTGCGGCAGCTGTATGTGGCGATGACTCGTGCGAAAGAGAAACTCTATGTCCCTATCGCTGTCGAAACTTCTGGCAAAGGCGTTGAAGGGGGAGGGGCATCACCGATAGAGCTCTACCTGAATCGATGGCTTTCTGGTGAATCTCAATATGAACCGTTTTTCGATTTTGTCGAAACTCATGGAGATGCGTTGGGCTTATCTCTATGCAGACTCGACGGTATGAATATCGACCTTGATAGAGGCGATGACGAGGAGAAACAAGTCAATCTCGAGCCCCCACAACAAGTGGGCTTCTCCTTTTCTCCCTTACATGTGGTGTCGTTTTCTTCCCTCGCCACTGCAGAACGTCGCGGCGGTAGTAGCCTTCTGTCGCCTCCGCACGACTGGCAGGCCGAAAAGAAAACATGCTTTACTCTCCCGGCAGGAAAAAAAACGGGGGAGGTTTTGCATAGTCTGTTGGAAGGTATTCCCCTTCCTTTATTGCATGACAAAAAACGAGAAGAAAAGGTGTTGCATTGGGTTGTAAAACAGTTAGATGTCACGCCACACATTGCCTGGTCTGAGGTGTTTGCACAGCTTCTTGTCAATAGCTTGTGCGCCAAGTTGTCTTCTCCTAAAGGAACCTTCTCCATCGCCGATGCTCACCCTTCTTGTCTGATCCGTGAGGCGGAATTCCTTTATTCTCTTGATGCCGCTGCTGCGCCAAACGGAGCGATGAAGGGGTTTATCGATCTCTGTGTCCAGTATGATGGGATCTATTATCTCGTCGATTGGAAATCAAGCTGGTTGGGGCCCGACACGAAAAGTTATACTGCTGATAAAATGGGGCAGACAATGAGGGAAGAAGACTATTTTTTGCAGGCGTCAATTTATAACGAAGCATTTGTACGGTTTCTTAAACTGACAGAGAAAAGGCCCGCAGAAGAGTGCTTTGGAGGGATCTTCTACCTCTTTGTACGAGGTGTTGATCCCACCTGCAATTATGCCACAGGCGTTTGTCATCTTCCATGGAGTAGCGTTGTATGACGGATGCTATCTTCGATATCCTCGCTGAAAGCAGCCTTTTTGCCTACATCGATCTTGTTGTCGCTAGAGGGGCTGGTGAGCCGTCTGAAGAGGCCTTCACCTGCCTTGCCTACCTTTCCAAATGTGCGCGCCTTGGTCACGTTGTTGTTCGCAAAGAGGGCCTACAGATCACTCCTGATCCTGCTCAGATTTTTGCCGTTGTTGGTGAAGAAAATAATACTGCTTTAGTCGATTCCACCCTTTTTGCTGATGTAATAAAAAAGATTACAATAGGTTTTGACGCCTTGCCTGAAAGAGGTAATGAAGGGGTGCCAAGCTGTTTTGTCCGTACCGGTAATAGCCTCTACCTACACACGAATTGGGTGAAGGAAAAGATGGTTAAAGAACACTTTTTACGCCTGATTGATGCCACTCCCGATCTTGCCGTTGACAAGAGTGTCGTTGATGCACAAGTGAGAGAGATGGTTGCTAGCGGTACGCTGTTAGAGCAGCAAGGAAAGGCGGTACGCATAGGTTGTACGAAGGCGTTGACGATGATTCTCGGTGGCCCCGGTACAGGCAAAACCTATACAGCAGGGATACTAATACAAGTCCTTCTCAATAGCTTTGCCGAAGAGAGAAAAAACTCGTTCCGTGTCGCTCTAACAGCACCGACAGGAAAAGCTGTTTCTAATCTCGAGGCAAGCTTAGCAAAGAGCTTCTTCCCGAAACTGCAGACCGAAGCGATCACCCTTGCTACTCTCCATTCATTGCTCGGCCTGAGGAAGGATAGAATGCGGGGGCGTTATGGCCCTTCTAGCCCACTGCCCTTCGACCTGATCCTCGTCGATGAAACGTCTATGGTCGATATCAATGTGATGAGCCAACTGCTTGCATCTGTTTGTAAAGGGACGCGTTTGATTTTGATTGGAGACGAAAACCAGCTGCCTCCTGTTGAGGCTGGTCACCTTTTTAACGACCTCATCGAAGCGTTAGACCATTCGGGAAAAGATAAAGGGACAATTGTCCGCTTACAGTGGTGTATGAGGAGTGAACAAGGGGGGATTCTTTCTTTTGCACAAGCTGTGCGTACGGGAGAGATAAAGCAATGGTTAGCCTCTTACCAGAAGGGAGATCGTTCTACACAAGGGGTGCGCTTGTTGGAAGGTCCTTTGGACCCTATGCAACAAGCACGCTGGTATGAGCTGTTAAGAAAAAAAGCTTCTTCTTTCTACCCGACAAGCTATGACGAAAAAAAAGGGGGTGGGTATTACCTCGAAAAATATCGCTGTTTTAGAATCCTGACCCCCATGCGCCAGGGACCTTTTGGTGTAGATGCCATCAATCGCTATCTTGCCCAGTGGATGTTTGCCCATCGAAGGCGCACCACTGCTTTTATCGCCCCTATTATCCTCACCAAAAACCACCACACACTCTCCCTATTTAATGGAGAAACAGGATTGTTGGTTGATGAACAGGGAAGCAAAAAAGGGCCATATGCCCTCTTTGCTAGCAAAGAAAGAGCGGCTCCTCCAAGAAAATTTCCCCTCTACCTTTTGCCCCACTATGAATATGCATATTGCATGTCTGTTCATAAAAGCCAGGGTAGCGAGTTTGACTCTATCCTTTTGCTCTTGCCAAGGGGATCTGATCTCTTTGGAAAAGAAATGCTCTATACCGCTGCAACACGAGCGAAAAATCTGTTGGAAATCGCTGCAGAGCCGAGCGTGCTTAACAGCACCGCACATCAGACGCGTAAGCGTATCTCCAACGTCGCTATAGACGTTTCCATGGTATTAACGGGTAGCACGGTAGATTCCTAGGGAGGCAGCGGCGAGGCCGAGTGTCGCTAGAACGAGCCCCGGTGCTGCAATATGGCCGAGGATAAGGATAAGAGATGCGGCAGAAAAGAGGTGTTTGACAAGGCTTAACGCGCCTCTTTTGAGCTGCTCGTGGCGTTGTTTCTGGAGAGAAACATCGATACCGTTCGCTTCTTTGGAAGCCTCCTGGCGATAGTGTTGGACAATATTGTAAATCCGATAGGCAATCAGAAGGGATACCGCTGTAGAGATCGTTGCAAGTCCGATAGGAGAAAACACCGTGGCAGCAGCAGCTAATCCGCCAACACCACATGCACTGAGCCATACAATGGTAAAAGCTGTGTCTGCTACTACGATTAAAAGTTGGATGGTTGCCTTGCGTAATAAAGGAAGGAGCTTTTCCATTAATGCACTGTGCGTGTGCTTGAGTACTAAAATGATCTCTTTGAGCGATGAGACAAAATCGTATAAACTCATTAGTAATGACACGACGCTAATGGCGTTCACAGCATGGCGTAAAACACTTAACGTCGAAGGGACGATCTCCTTGACAAAACGCCCACTTAACGATCCTATGGTAGCAAGCTCCCACCCTGTCCAAATTGCATGCTTGCAAAATAGAAGAGAGTTTGTCGCACCTTCGACAATACTGCGCGGATTCCTTTGCAATACCCCGTGCGTTATCGGAAGATCTGGACGGATCGTTGCGCCATTGACGGCTGCGTCTATTCCATGTACCATAGTTCCTCTTGGCTAAGAAGAGTTGTCCTCCCTCTCGAACACTCTTTTTCATTTACTATTTTACAATAAATTTATTGACGTAACGTAAAGATAATATTTTATT
>JAFITR010000007.1 GCA_017116025.1 Simkania negevensis | reverse complement strand
TCAAACTCGAGCCTAGTGAAGTGTTTTAAAGATGAGAGCGGAGTAGGGTGGCATGGTATAGGAAGATGTTTCTTGTGGGGCGGACTGCTCGTCTTCGATGAAGTCGAGTGGGGAGGGGAGTGATGTGTCTACGATACGATACCAGGAGCCTTTTCTTGATGGAGGGGGGAGGCAGGTGTCTCGTTGTTTGTAGAATGCATTGAATGCGATATAGAGGTCTTGATGTGTTTCTGTGTCATTTAGCACAAAAGCAACAAAGCGGCTGTCTTCTTTCCAGTTGAGGCGTTTGCCTTCAGAATCGTACCAACTGATTTTCTGAGAGGTGAGAAATATGGGGCTTCTCAGCACACGGTGCTTGCGACGGAACGCAATCATCAGCCGAAAAAAGCGAAAGAACGCCTTGTTTTTTTCAAGCTGATTCCAGAGAAACCAATTGAGCTCATTGTCTTGGCACCATGTGTTGTTGTTGCCAAGCTTTGTATGGGCGTATTCGTCGCCCATATGGACCATCGGTGTGCCCTGTGATACCATCAGAGCAAGATGGAAGTTACGCATCTGTCTTTGGCGCAGCTCGACCACATCACGCTCTTCTGTAACCCCTTCAACTCCACAGTTCCAGCTGGTGTTGTAGTTGTTGCCATCCTTGTTCTCCTCGCCGTTTAACAGGTTGTGCTTGTCGTTATAGCTGACGAGATCCGCTAGGGTAAAACCGTCGTGGACGGTGACGAAGTTGACGCTTTTCGACGGCGTCTTCATGTGTTCATAAAGGTCTTCAGAGCCAGATATACGTGTTGCAAAAAGACTGCTTTTGTCTGCGGTACCTTTGATAAAATCCCGTATGGTGTCGCGGTATTCTCCATTCCATTCCGCCCACTCTCCCCAAGAAGGGAAGCTTCCTACTTGATAGAGTCCCCCTGCATCCCACGCTTCTGCAATGAGCTTGATATGCGAGAGGGTAGGATTTAGAGAAATCGATTCGATGAGGGGAGGGGACTCAAGAGGCGTACCATCTTTTGCCCTTCCCAATATCGAGGCGAGGTCGAAGCGGAAGCCGTCGACATGCATCTCCGACACCCAATATCGTAGCGAGTCTCTGATCAACTCGCGTACAACGGGGTGGTTGCAGTTGAAGGTGTTGCCGCAGCCTGAAAAATTGAGATAGTGTCCATCGTTGTCAAGCATATAATAGACAGGGTTAGCAAGACCGCGAAAGGATAGAAAGGGGCCGCGTTCATTCCCCTCAGCAGTATGGTTGAAGACGACGTCAAGAAAGATCTCTATTCCATTCTTGTGCAACTCTCGGACCATCGTCCTAAACTCGTCAAGTCCTCTTTTCTCGTTGACAATGTAGCCCCCCATAGGCGAAAAAAAATTGACCGTAGAATAACCCCAATAGTTGTATAGCCGTTCTTCCGTCTCAGGATTCGACAGATGGTACTCACACTCGTTGAACTCATGGACGGGCATCAGCTCTACAGCATTCACTCCTAAACGTTTTAAATGGGGGATTTTGTCTATAATACCGAGAAACGTTCCTTTGTTGTTCACTCCGCTCGATTCGTCTGCTGTAAATCCGCGCACATGCATCTCGTAAATGACAAGCTCTTCCATCGGGATGTTTGGATGGCTGTCCCCCTGCCAATCAAACGCTTCGGTAGGGCCAAAAATCACTCCACGAGGCTGGTAGGAAGTAGAGGAGAGAGTGGTTTTTCCATTCCGAGGCCACTTGTGTTTGCTTCTTACTCCCTTGGCATAGGGATCAAGAAGATAGTGATGTTGATTGTAAAGACGCCCCTTCTCCTGGTCAGAAACCCCATTCACGCGGTAGGCGTAGCTCATCCCATCAGGAATAGGACGTACAAACGTATGCCATACCTCCCCCGTACGATTTACCGTCGGGTCCAATTCGATCTCATGCACCGGCTCTTTTGAATCGTTTTCAAAAAGACAAAGGGAGACAGAAGTAGGGGCTTGAATGAATATGGCAAAGTTCACTCCATCGCCGTGGCGGATAGCGCCATACGGTTCAGGGTGACCGCGCAGCACTTCTAACAAATCTTGTTTACGAAATTCCATTCAACCCTCACAGTATGGATATAACGGACTGTAGCTACATATGCGATAAAAAGGTAGTTGCAAATATCGAAGGGATTCGTGTATGAAGGGAAGTTAGTGTCAGAAGTAAAAATGAACCTTTAATCCAATAGAGGAAATGAAGATATGTCTAGAGAAAATGCGGAAGAAAACCTCAAAGAATTTGGTAAAGAGCTAGGTTTGGAGGGGCTGGAATTTGATGAAAATAATACGTGTATTTTGGGAATTGATGACGAGTTCTCCATGCACCTTACCTATGAACCAAATTCCGATAGACTTTATTTATATTCTCCTATCCTTGATGGCCTACCAAAAGACAACAAATTTAAGCTAAAGCTGTACGAGCGCCTCCTCGAAGGAGCTATGCTAGGAGGACAGATGGCCGGCGGTGGTTGCGGTGTTGCTGTCGCTGAAGAGCTCATCCTCATGCATTGCACAATCGACATGGCTCATGCTGTCGCTTCTGCCCTTAGAGCCTTCGCTCCTCTATACGTAGAAACAGTAGAGCGTTGGAGAAAGATTGCTCTCGACTTGTCCGAAGGACGCGAGCCTTCCGTCTCCCCAATGCCTTCGGCTGCAGGAGGAGAAGGTCCTGCACCAGGCGGTCCCGGTATTGGCGGCATCAAGATCTAACACGTCTGTGAGGGATTGGGATGAGGTCCGCAAACCTCTGCCCAATCCCCAACGTCTATTCCCTGACGGCGTTGTGCATAGATAACCAGTGAGCCAGTGAGCCAGTGAGAGAGAGTGAGAAAATTGAGGAATATTGCAACTATTCACGTCATCTTGCAGGCTTTCAGCCTGCATTATTTGGGTTGCTGTACCCAGGGCAGCGCCCTGGGTATGAGTAAGATTAAATAAGCAGGCTGAAAGTCTGCAACAAAGGCGTCCCTTGACCCCAATCCCAACCTATAGGAGGGTTTGTGGTTCTCAAAATCAATGCAGAGCACTCTGCTTTTTTACAACAATTCAAACGTCTCGATATACGCCTATCATCTTCGGCAGAGCAGCTATCTTCGGGCAAACGGCTAATACGTCCGGGCACGGACCCTGTCGACTTTGAACGTGTGCGTAATCTGAATTCAGACATCGCTTCTCAACTGGCCAGCAGTCGTTCTTTGCAGATACGTAACAGCTGGTACAGTGCGGGCGTCTCCTATTTGACCCATGTACGTGAGCTATTGACAAGCATGTCCGAGCTTGCTATGCGTGGGAGCAGCGCTATCTTAACAACGAACGACTACAAATCGATCGACGCTCAATTTCAACAGGCAAAAGAGGGGATATCGGCTCTGATCGATGGTCGAGGAGGCGCTGGAGAAGCTGCGGGGATTTTTAACGACCTTCCTCTCTTCGTCGGATTCTCCCCCGACGTAGCATTAGGAGATCCTCAGCTTGCAGAGGCTGCTACTCAAAACAGCATAGCTCTTTATACAGGATTAGGCCAGGCGGGTTTCTCTACAATGGCCTTGATAGAACAAGGCAAAGCTTTGGCAGTGTCGGCGGTACCAGCCTTTGGTGGCACAGCACTGGCTGGTACAACGACAACACTCTCCCTACCTACTTCGGCCTCTACACAGAACGACGCATATGCCGGTTTAGAACTCATCACTACAGGAGGCTCAGGAGCAGGACAGCGAGCGACAATCATAGGATATGATGGTACAACACGCGTTGCCACCATCGAAACAAAGAGTGGTAATCCACTCTCTACCTCATTAAATGTGGGGACACAGTTTGTCATCGCACCACCCTACGCCACAGCATCCCTGAACGGTACAGCGACAGCAGGCAGTGCATCGTCGATCACCCTCGATGATAACGCTGCTTTTTTTGATAACGTCTACGTGGGGATGGAGCTTTTTGCAAACGGCGGCGCAGGAAGCGGCCAGCAAGCCGTTATCATCAGCTACGATGCTGTTACGCGTACAGCCGCTATCGCTAAAGCAACAGGAGGCCCTCTAGACACCTCTCTTGGAGCAGGGACAGAGTACACCATCCTGTCGTCACAAGAAAATGTAGGGCTCGTTGCCATCGGTGATAACGCTGCTGTCCGCTTTGCTGAACAGGTGTGGGGAGCCGATAACGACCGTTCCGACCTACTCTTTGAACCCTATACATTCCGTTCCATCACCGAAGAAGAAAGGAACTTTCGTCAAGCCAACACCATTCCAAACACCAACCTCGATCCACAAACCAACGAAGAGAAGCTGCAAAGGAGGGAACGCAATATCTTCGATTCTGAATTTGGCCGTGTCGATACACAAGAAAAAGCGAAAACAATGTTTTCGCAAACTCTGCGCGCCATAGATCAGATCGCTATCCTTATCACAAAAGAGGCAGCAAAGTCGGAGGTTATGATCAAAGAGTTTGAACGTTTCCAGCAAGCAAACGATTGGAGTGAAACGGGTGCAGGCGCTTTCGATGGACTCGATATAGCAGAATCAATCGTCAGCTTCCAAGAGCTAACAACAGCGCATGCGATGGTATCGGAACTTGCCGTCAGGCTGAGCGAAACCTTTGGTAAGCTCAATGAACTTGTGCGTAACAAAGGAGTCCGGTCGTGATGAAGGTTTGCCTCTTCGTATTTCTCTTCTTTGGCTCGATCAACTCCCTCCTTGCCGTCGATCAACAAGCACTCCTCAAAGCTGTTGACCGCATCGCACAGCAGCAAAAAAATCTTGCCGACGAGATCGATAGCCTACGCCTCCTTCTGGGAGCAAGTTCCAAGCTCGATATCCTCGCCCCTATTGATCCACCCAAACGCACCACTCAACGTGTTAAGCTTCGTTATGAAGATGGAATCAAGGCATACAAAGAGGGCGAATACGAGAAGGCAAAAGAGTCTTTTCAACTTGCTTGGGAAGCGACTCCAGAGAGTGGTGAAGCAAACTTCAATCTTGGCCTTGCCTACTACAAAATAGGTAACACTCCATTAGCAAAGAAGATGTTAAAAGCCACCCTCGATGTCCACCCCTCTTTCCCTCATGCCAAAGAAGTGCGCTCCTTTCTCGAAGGGGAAAATTACGACTCACTAGCCCAAAGCAAAGAAGAGGAAACCGAGGAGATGGTCTCTTTGCGCAACGACCTAAAAAACATGCAAAAAGAGATCGACAGCTACCTGCAGTCAAAAGATCTTGCTATCTCAAAGAAAATGAGGCATGCCGTTGAACTCTTGCAGAAAATGCAAGGATTGGCCGCTCCACATAAAAAGCTGCAGCAAGAGATCCTTCCCTCTGTGGCAGATACATATGCCCTCTTCCATCTCTATAAAAAAGCGATGAAAACCCTCGACCTCTATGAAAAAAGCATGGAGGGTAAAGTCCTAGAAGATGGCTACTACTCCAGCAAACTCAAGCTAGAGCAAAAATATAAAGAGCAACAGCATCAGCTATCGGAATATCTTGGTAACACCCCCGAAGACCGAATCGCTCTGCTTCTAGAAAGGGATATGGAAGAGCTGAGAATCTTCGCAGCACAGATGGATGAGTTTGTCTCTAAAGCCAACTCCGAAGATCCCGATTTCCAAAAAATCTGCCAACGTTTAGCTGAATATCAATGGGGAAACAAAAAAAACAGGCATGTTGTTGTTGCGAATCGCTTCCAAGACCTCCTCTTTAGCTCGTTACCTGGAACGCTCCCACTAAACCGATATCAAGATAAAAAGGGCAGAAGGTTTTTTGGCGATATCCTCCTCCTCGCTGATAATATGGAGGAAGAACAAACCGAATACGTTGAAATACCCTTGTCAATTAACGGCGAAGAAGTTAATTACATCCTTATGTATACCTACATCCCTAAACATAGTGCATTCATCATGGTGCGCCTTCCAAAAGAAGACTTTGTCTGACGGATCATGCTATATCTTTACGACGATAAAACCTCTTCCGTCAAACCACTTCCTGTTGCCGAGGTAGAGCAGCGCCTCTCTTTTCATTACCTTTCCCATATCGTGTTTGAAGATGAACGAATCCTAGAAAAAATCAACGATCTTTGCCGCCGTGTTTATCTCGAATGGGAGATAAACAGAGAAAAAAAATGGCTTGCCGCCTTCTATAAACCCCATATCGATTCCCTCTATTTCGCTCCCGTCTACATCAAGTGGATAGGAGTAGAAGCAGGGTATGGCCTCTTCGCTCGTAAACCCATCCCCCCTTCTAGCTACATCGGAGAATATACAGGGGTTGTCCGACGCTGGCGATGGTTAAAGGCAGAAGAAAATAACTACAGATTCCGATACCAAATAAGCGAATATAAACGCCCACACTTCTTTGTTGATGCTGAACAATCAGGAAACTATGCGCGTTTTATTAACCATTCAGAGATGCCAAATATCGAAGCCGTTACGATCACATACGGGCCCGTAGCGCGCATCATTTTCCGCTCCCTACAATATATCGCGCCAGACGAACAAATTGTCCTCAATTACGGAAAAAGCTACTGGAAACGCAGGCCTTCTCCACAAAAGTTTTAATAAGCAACGGCCGGTTAACGAGGCCATGGAAGGAACAAGATCTGCAAGATCGTCAAGATAGACAGGATCCTTACTTACAAGTATGAGGTAAAAAAAACAAAATAAAAATAATAAATGCTTGCTGCCTTATAAGTAAGGATCCTGTCTATCTTGACGATCTTGCAGATCTTGTTCCTTCCACGGCCTCGTTAACCTTCCACGGCCTCGTTAACCTTCCGCTGTCTATTTAAAGCTTCCTCATCATTGATGAGATCGCACAGCGCTTCAATCCAAAGAGGGTGGTCGTTCAAGCCAGGGACAAGATCTAAACGCTCTCCACCAAGCTTCTTAAACTCCTTTGCATACCCCACAGCAATTTCATCGAGCGTCTCCAAACAGTCGCACACAAAAGAGGGGGAAAGCACCAATAGCTTCTTCATCCCTCCCTTGGCAAGCCTTTTTAACTCCTCACTAAAATAAGGCTGGAGCCACTCTTCTTTGCCCAGCCGCGACTGGTAGCATAGCGTGTACTGTTGTGAATCCAGCCCCAGCTCGCCTGCTATCGCACGTGCTGTAGCATTACATTGCGCTACATAGCATAAACGGTTCTCTTCACCCAAATGCATACAACAGTCGGGCTCTCTCTGACAACAATCACCTTTTCCTCGCGGATCGTTGTGCTGCAGCTGACGCTTTGGCAAGCCGTGAAAGCTCATCAAGATATGATCGTAATGCTTCAATACGCATGCCTTAGTGTTTTCTGCAAATACCCGCACCATCTTCTTTTGCATAGGGAAGCTGTGGACAAAACGTAGCTCAGGAATCATCCGCCAAGAGGAAAGCCTTCGCATTACCTCCTCGTAAACAGAACCCGTCGTTGCTGAAGCATATTGCGGAAAGAGAGGCAAAATCACCAGGCGATGACAATGGCGTAACGATAAAAGCCCCTCATGAATCGAAGGAAATTGATACCTCATCGATAAAGCAATAGAAAATCCGTTGCCAAGGCGCTCTTGTAACCTTTCCTTTACCTTCTGACCATGCATGAGAAGCGGTGAGCCAGCCTTCGTCCAAATACTCCGATAGGTTCTTGCCGACTCCCTATAACGCTTGCGGACAATCCTGCCTCGAACCAATAACTGTCGCTTCCACCAAGACAAATCGATCACTCTCTTGTCCGTTAAAAACTCCGTTAAATAACGCTTCACATCAGAATCGTTCGAAGAGAGCGGTGTCCCTAAATTCACAAGCAATACACCCACAACCATCAGATAATCCTTAAGTTAAAAAAAAAGAGCAGCACCTATCTGACTATTTACCAACTTCTTCCAAGAAAATCTCAAGACAAACATTTTTTGATGACAAAAAAATAGTTTATTTTTAGAGTGTGGTTAATACATTTTTTAAAAATTCTTAACCTTGTGGAGGTAATCGTGAATCCTGTTAGTCTCTCATCAGTCAGCGAGTATGTATGGAATGCAAACCAAACAACCTCTTTTCACCCCACTCTATTCTTTGTTTGGAAAAAGGTATTTACTGCAGTCTCTCCTTTTTTTGATGATATACATGCTTTGAGTGTACGAGGGGATTCATTTTGTGATTCGCTTGCCTTCTTAGAAAAGCGTCATTTTGTAGCTTGTGTTTTGGTTAAGGCATCAATTTCTTTGGCAGTTTTTGGTTTGGCGAATGTCGTAGGAGGTGCAAGCTTGGGACTGCTTGTTGGAGGGGTGGGGGCTTGCTCTACTTTTGTGCAATTGGCTGTTTGTGGAGTAAGAAAAATAGTAGAAACCCAAAAGGTGTTCAGAAAAACGATTCCTATCTTCGACAGTTTCGTTACCTCCTCTTTCTTAGGCGAGGTTGTTTTTAGCGTTAGTGTCTTGTTTGCTCCCTTGACTACTTCGATCGTTGTCGGTGCCGCTTGTTTCGGATATTTTTTTAGCCTGTCGAATTTTTTGCTCCTGATGGAGTGCGATAAACCAAACCAAGAAAACAAAGAAGTGCGCAGAAAGGAGATCTTGGCGACAGCACGCCTCGTTGAGGAAGCGTATGGACGGATATGGAAAGAGGTGGAGAGGGAAAAGATCGCTACGTGCAGTGAAGAAGTAGATTTTTTAAAAGAGTGGAGACAAGTGTGCAGCTGTTCAACAACGGCGGAAATGAATGACTACTTGATCCAATATATGAAAGATGGAATTTGTAAAGGCGAAACCTCTGTATTGCTCGGACTCATGCCACAATATTTTGATGCCGACAGCGGAACACTATTAGAGAAAATGATTCCTCAAGAGGCTGTATACCATCAGCTTCTCCATGTTATCTCCGTCAAAACAAAGAGAAGGTTGTACAGACAACTAGGAGCTAATATCTTCGCAGCAGCAGATAGCGGTAGCCGTTTCCCTGAGCACCTAAGAGGCTACAAAGAGAGATACAAGAAGACGATCGCACTTCTTGAAAAGATTGACCGTTGGAAATGCTTCGACGCTGTCGTACAACAAGAGTTTTCAAAGGAAGTCCAAATTTCGTCAGAAGAAGGATCTTCTTTTCTGAAAAACACTTTTGCAAAACACGGAGAAAATGGTTGCGTTGTTGCAGGGATCGTTGATCTGCCAAAACATGTCTTCTTCTTCCAGTCTTCTAATGGAAAATATCGCTTCTACGACTCACGTGAATCTTGGATGGGCTTCTACGACTTCTCTTCTCAAGAGGAGTTAATCAAAGGCTTAGGGCAACATCTACAGTATAACTATCCCAATAAAAGGGTTAAATTCGAACTCTATTGGCTTAAAAAAGAGGGGAGTGTACAATCCTTCATTGCTGCTTAAGGTTTAAAAGGTTATCCATGAAAACAACGACACCGACAACGATCGATCAAAAAGACTACACCCCACCAACACATCTTGTCTCTTCGGTCGATCTCTGTTTCGATCTCGATGATACCAATACTCTGGTCCAAACGCGAATGGAGATCACCGCTAACCCTGCAGCAAAAAACAGTTCAGCGCTTACTCTCAACGGTGAAAACATTCTATTAAAAAGCGTAAAAATCAATGGCAAACAGCTTGCTAATAGCGAATACGATCTCACTGATACCACGCTGACAATCACCTCTCTCCCACAACGCTGTACTCTAGAAATAGAGAATGTAATCGATCCCCAGGGCAACACAGCGCTCGATGGCCTGTACAAGGCAGGAGGGATATTCTGTACTCAAAATGAACCTGAAGGCTTTAGAAGGATTACCTACTTCCTAGACCGTTCCGATGTGATGGCCTCTTTTAAGACGAAGATTATCGCTGATAAAAAGCTTCACCCTGTCCTTCTTTCGAACGGCAACCTGATCGCCCAGGGAGACCTTCCCACTGGTAAACATTGGGCCGAATGGGAAGACCCCTTCAAAAAGCCTTGCTACCTCTTTGCTTTGGTAGCGGGGGATTTGGGCTGCATAGAAGACTGCTATACAACGGCTGGCGGCAGGGATGTGACCCTCAAAATTTATTGCGACAAGGGTAATGAATCCCGCTGTTATTACGCTATGGAGGCATTAAAGAAGTCGATGAAGTGGGATGAAAAGGTCTTCGGTCTTGAATACGATCTCGATATCTACATGATCGTTGCTGTCGACTCTTTCAACATGGGCGCTATGGAAAACAAAGGGCTGAACATCTTCAATACCGTCTGTGTTCTCGCTGATGAAAAGACGGCGACAGACGACAACTTCCTCAGTGTCGAAGCGGTGATTGCGCATGAATACTTTCATAACTGGACAGGCAATAGAGTCACCTGTCGCGATTGGTTCCAGCTTACGCTCAAAGAGGGGCTTACCGTTTTCAGAGACCAAGAGTTCACATCAGATATGCACTCTAGGGCAGTAAAGAGGATTGACGACGTTCAGGCCTTGCGCATACGGCAGTTTCCAGAAGAAGAAGGCCCCATGGCACACTCCATCAAACCCAATTCTTACATCGCAGTGAACAATTTTTATACGACGACAATCTATGAAAAAGGCGCCGAAGTCATTCGGATGATCCACACCCTCATCGGTAAAGAAGAGTTTCGAAAGGGGATAGACAGGTATTTTGAACTGTTCGATGGGCAAGCAGTGACGACAGAAGACTTCGTACGCGCTATGGAAGAGGCTTCAGGATATGACCTGACACAATTCAAACGTTGGTATAGCCAGGCGGGGACGCCGCAAGTCAATGTCGAAGAGGAGTATAATTCTGTTGCTCAAACCCTTAAGTTGACTGTTAAACAAAGCAGCAAGCCTACAGCAGACGGTAGCGCAAAAGATCCCCTCTACTTCCCGCTAACCCTCGGTCTCATCGACAGCAACGGCAATGACATCGCTCTTAAGATCAAAAAACCCAACACCCTCCTCCACGGCTCGACACTCGTCATCAAAGAAAGAGAGCAGCAATTTTTGTTCGAAGAGGTCCCGCAAAACGTTACGCTTTCTCTTAACCGCAACTTTTCCGCTCCCATTAAGCTGTCTACAAAAAAGGATAGGACGACACAAACCTTCCTCATGGCACACGATAAAGACCCTTTTAACAGATGGGACGCTGCACAAGAATTGGCAACAGCAGTAATCCTACAACTCGTCAACGATATACAACAAAATCGCCCTCTCGCCCTCGACGACTCTTTCGCATACGCCTTCGGTATCGTCCTCGATGATCATACAATAGACTACTCCTTTAAGTCGCGTATGCTACAGATTCCAACAGAAACGGTAGTGGCACAACAGATGGAGACGATCGACTTCGATGCCATCCATCAAGCTCGAGAATTTGTCGTTGCCTCCTTAGCAAAAGAGTATGAAAAACAGTTCACACAGCTATACCACTCCCTACAAACCAAAGAAGACTACTCCATCGATAGTAATTCCATCGGACGACGTACTCTTAAAAACAGATCGCTAGGATACCTCTCACATATTCCTAACGAAACGAATCTCAAACTCTGCTTTGCACAATACTCGACCTCAACAAATATGACCGACGCATTCTTCCCCCTCACATTCCTTGCGCATATCGACTGTAAAGAAAGAAATGCCGCCCTGAAAGATTTCTATGACAAATGGCACAACGATACCCTCGTTATCATCAAATGGTTCCGAGCACAAGCACTCTCTAAACTGCCAAACACACTACAACAGGTAGAACAACTGCTCCAAAATCCCGCGTATAATGAAAAAATCCCCAATATCGTACGTTCACTCATCGCCGCCTTCACACAAAATCATATCCACTTCCATAGCAAAAATGGAGAGGGATACTCCCTGCTCACAGAACAAATTCTTCGGCTTGATCCCATTAATCCGCAAATCGCGGCCTCTCTCGTCGGTGCATTCAAAATCCTCCCAAAACTCGATAAACAACGAAAAAGTCTCGTCACAACACATCTACAACGTATCTTGCAAACAGAAACACTCTCAACCAACGTATACGAAATAGCCTCCAAAACCCTCGCACACTAAAAAAGTTCCTCTCCGAGCCGGATGGACTTCACGGGGCGTTGTTGCACTATTACCACAGAGGCACAGAGGCACAGAGAAATATTAATGTGATGTTTATTCTATCTTTATGAACGTTTGGTATCATATTAGAGATCAACGTAAGAAGAAGTAGAGAGAAGAAAATGTCCATTTCATCCGTTCATTCACCTTTTGCTGCTAACGCCCACCTTCCGGTAGCCAACGTGGTTGAAAATGGCGCAAATTTCGATGCCCTTACCAGTAAAGTGAAAAAGTATGCGCAAGAAATCTTCAACAATCCTAAAATGTTTGCTATTTTCGCTGTCACTGGATTTCTCGCGGGGCTCCTCTTCGGTGGCTTCCCAGGTGCTCTTATCGGCCTCTTGACCGCTGCCACACTCTACTGCGCTATACGAGCCATTCAAATCGCAAACAATCCCCCATACGCCCTTAGCCAAGACCTTCAACAACATCGGAGCACAGGAAGAGCTACGTTTGCTGTTACTTCAACCGCTGTAACAAACTCCCTAACAAGAGTACAAAATCATGCACAAGAAAAAGCAAAAGCCTCCCATCATTCAATCAATTTCGTAAATAGATGGAGGCAAATACCCAAGTATAAAACAGAAGCAGCACGAATCGAACATCTCACAAAAGAACACAAAAAAGGGACATGCTACGGACAGTTCCGATCACTCCTCGAACAAATGAGCAGACACCACAATGCACCCAGTCAGCAGCTTGTTGACAATATGAAGGAATCTGAAGTCCTTTATTACCAAACACTACATACCGTCGCATGTGAGACGAGAAAAGAGCTTCAGACAACCTCTTTGCTCCTGCACTATTCGGCGCATCGTAGTCCAGAAGAATTGAAAGAAGAGTCCTCTCTATTTCGCAGAGATCTCCGTAACGAGGATCATGCTCATTTAGATCATGGTGAAGTGGCGCATTGTGTTGAATCAATAGAGATTAAACTGGATGCCGCGGCTGAAGCGTATGCTTCTGCGTTTAATGCTGCGGTGGAAGAGATAGGGGCTGACGAGGTTGTCGCTGGCAAGATAAGTCTGCCCAAGCATGCAATGTTCTTTCAACTTTCGGACAACAACTACCGCTTCTACGATACCTTTAAAGATGGAATGGGCTTCTACGAGTTTGCAACTAAAGAAGAGTTCTTTACAGGACTTCAGAAGCACCTGAATGGTGTCAAAGAGCACAAAGGCAGTACGTTCAATTTCGAAATTTACGGTATCAAAAAGAAGAAGGTTTAGGGAGCAACGGAAAGGAACAAGATAAGCAAGATAGACAAAGATTCACAGGATAGCTACTTAATTCGTCAGAAAAAAAACGAAGAAGGATTGTTGAGAATACTTTTATAAGCCCAGAGGGCAACTCGAGTTTGACAGTTTTGCAAAAAAATGACTATCTATTTTCAGGCCGAAGGTCTGGGATGTAATAGCCCAGGGCAGCGCCCCATACGCATCAAGTTAAGCTACAAACACCTCACATTCAATAATTTGCATCTCTCCATAAAGCTTCCAAAATGGAGTACCTAAACTTAAGTGTTCAAAAGATGTTTTACGATATCGCTTTTGTTTGCATAAGCTGATGATGTGTAAATTCTCCATATTCACCACTTTAGAGTTCATATTTTCAGGGAAAAACATGATCATTAAATATTGATTATTGAGTATCCATGCAATAAATTTATCAAAACTCAACTCTCTACTAAGATGATTATGGCTATAGATCGCAAGTTGAGAATAAATACGCGTCATGGCAAGAATCGAAATAAGGTATGAAATGATATAACATTCCACACGCTCCGCTGATTGTCCTCTAATCATATGGATATTGACTCTAGTTTTGAACGTTTTAAAAAGGAGCTCTATTTGCCAACGAAAAGAATACAGAGTTCCTATTTCTTCTGCTGAAACCATCTCCTCAGGTATATTTGTGATTAGTATGGTATATTTAGCTAAGCTTCTACTATTATTACTTATTGTCTTTTTTGACTTTTGCGTATTTCTACGTTTCTTTCTCATTCTTTCGGCGTAAATTTGTTTAGATACAGGATAAGCTATTAAACGGACCGGAAATTTGTCTTGAGCTCCTATTAAAACATATACTTCAACGACTCTATTCTCTTTAGCTTTTTGATCTAAGTACTTTCCAAGATCTTTTATCTCCTCGTTATCTAGAGTGTAGACACCAACACCTCCCTTGAAACGACTAAGGAAATAAGCATTTTGTTCCTCAATTTTTTTAAAACAAGGTATCGAGAAGTATCCAAGGTCTCGTAAAACGAGATCTCCAAAATTTAAATGGCCGAGAATATTCTCACAAACTTTTTGATCTGGAATATTGCCTGGAGAGATGTTTAGAGATTTAAATTCTAGATTTTTTGCACTCCAAATTGTGTGAATTTTATATGCGGCTGTCGAAGCACTCCCTCCAGCACCTTTGTAGTCATTTGTAACTTTTTCATGAAGGCTGCAGGTAGTACTGTCTTCTGTTAAAATGTCTGTAAACTGGGATAGAATACCGTCCACTTCTAATTTTTCTCTTAGTAAGTCTGTTTTATTTTCAATGAGATAAGAGAGAGCTTTTTTCAAAAACCGAACTGTATTTGGATTAGAAAACCTAAGCGATAAGGCTTGAGGAGTCATTCTTAAGCAATTATATAGTTGAAGAAGATCACACACTCCGGTAAGGGATATTCCCCCATGTCCAGGTATATGAACAATCATAACCATTAAAAATGCATATGGCAAAAATTTAGAACTCGCTCTCATTACGAGGCCTGATTCCATTGCTAGTTTTTCCACTAGATGCTCTGGAAAAAAACCATTGATCGTTTTCGATAGATTGTTTAAAGTACCATCATTCATTTGAGCCTCACTCACGTTTTTAATTAGGGTGTGTTTGAGGCTTTTTTTAACAGAGATCCCTATTTTTAAGTAACTTAGATTCTTAACTTGATGCGTATGGGGCGTTGCCCTGGGCTATTACATCCCAGACCTTCGGCCTGAAGACAAAGTTTACACTTAGCTTGATGCGTATGGACCTTCGGCCTGGAGAAAAAGCAACGCTCCTCCTAATGTGCAAAAGGGCGGCCTGCTTAGGAGCTTTGGTTAAAAACATATCTTACACTTTGTGTGGTAAGGTATGCGCTCCCCCGGGCTGTTACAACAATGTTAAAGAAAAGGCCTCGGCAGAGATCTGCCAAGGCCTTTTTGTTAACGCTAAAAACGGTCAAGCCTTACTATTGCTAGCTATCTCCTGGTGTTGTGGTGCGGGCCGCGACCTGAGAACGCAGCTAGTGCCTCTGCAGCCGTTCCAGCACCCGCTGCTGGAGTCCCGGTACGAGCGTGGCTGGCATCAAAAGGGCCACGGAGGTCTTCCATTCCTTCGCCGTCGCTTTCTTCGTCTACATCTTTTTTGGCTGCTGGCAGTGTAGGTCTTACGTAGGAGTCTATCGCGTCACGGGCACTTTGATACGCTGCAGCAGCGTCACGAACAACTTGCCCTCCTTTGACCTGCTCAAAGTACTCCTTCTGGAGGCGACTCACCGCGTCAAAGAACACAATATCGCCCCTGAATTTCTTAATCTCTTGCTCGCCGGTCTTTAGCTCCTCTTCGAGTCGCCGTTCTTGCGCTTCCAGCGCATCGAAAGCTCGTTTGAGGGGCATAGGAACAACAGGAACAGCAACACGGCGACGTCCGACGGCGACGGGGGGCTCCAGGTTTTTTTGATCTTGCAGGGCTTTTTTCTGCTTGTCTAGGTCTTCACGCCCCACTGCGATACCTTTCGTAAAATTTTCAATCAGATCTTCTAAATCTTTGGCCTCTTTAGCAAGAGCAAGAAGACGATCCTCAACCCGCTTGTCAAAGTTGGCGTCTTGTGGATCAATCGTCGGCAATGTAAAACCAAATAGCTCCTTTTTCTCTCTTCGCTTCCTGTCAACATCGCTCTCCTCTAATGGTTCCTTCCCATATTCTACATTCCTCTCAGGTAACGCCCCAGATCGATTTACTACCTCGCCTAACCAACCTTCGTAGCCCGCTATGGCTCTCTCTCGGTGGTCGAGCATATCCAATGCGTCCCTTTTATCACGACCAGGATTCATCTTTGCCACCTGCTCACCGGTAATAGTACCGAAGAAAGAGATAACATCTTTCCGTCTTTGGTTTTCTTTCCTAACACCAGGGCTCAGCATCCCCGATTGGTCCAGATATTCATATGCACGTAGGGTGTATTGCCGTAGAACTTCCTCGCTATCGAGTTCGACTCCTTTTGCTTGGGCTGCTTTTTTTGCGCCTTCTGCCTTGACAAACTTGTCGAACGCCTCAGCACGTTTACCCGAGTGGGAATTCATCACTTCGCCTAGCTTCTTCACTGCTAAGCCAAGCAGAGTCAAGGGCAATGTTGCCAATCCAAGGAATAGGCCCGCAACCAGATATGCGATCTTCGTTACTGTATAAGAAGCTTCGTCCCTGTTGCGAATCAAAGAAACTGCCTTGCTTCCTCCAGCAAGCAAGAGATTACCAAACCTCTCAGTTGTATTAAAGTCGTAGGGAGCCTTCCCTGTAGATTTATGCAACTTGCCATCACTAGGCGAATAATAGTGATTTCCTGTAAAGCCACTATGTTGGATTCTATCCAAAATGTTTGACATCATTACCTCTTCGTTTTAAGGGTTTCTTTTTTTTTCTCCACTAACAATAACATTCCAAGGAATAACTGTAAACATTTTATTAAGATATCGTCAATATTTTTTTAAAACAGAGGAGATGATTGCCTTAAATAGGGTCATGGAGGGAGAATGGTCTATGAATGAACCGCTTCACTCTTGAGACAGATTTTGTTCCTACGGGGGATCAACCGCGTGCGATTGAAGCGTTGACACGTGGCCTTAAAGAAGGAAGGCGTGCCCAGACACTTTTGGGTGTTACGGGCTCAGGGAAGACGTATACGATGGCCAACGTCATCGCGGAGGTGCAAAAGCCTACGCTGGTTATCGCCCACAACAAAACACTCGCCGCCCAGCTCTATCAAGAGTTTAGCGCGTTTTTCCCACACAATGCGGTCGAATACTTCGTCTCCTATTACGACTACTACCAGCCAGAAGCGTATATACCGCGCACAGACACCTATATCGAAAAAGATATGTCGATCAACGACCGCATCGACAAGATGCGTCTTTCTGCTACCCGCTCGCTCATCGAGCGCGACGACGTCATCATCGTAGCTTCCGTCTCTTGTATCTACGGCCTGGGACTCCCCGAATACTACGCCAACATGCACCTTCTGCTCGAAAAAGGAAAAAGCTACCGCTACGACGAGCTGCTGATCCATCTGATCCATATCCACTACAAACGCAACGACTATGATTTTTTGCGCGGCACCTTCCGCGTACGCGGCGACGTGTTAGAGATCTATCCCGCTTATGAAGAAGACCTTGCGATACGTATAGAGTTCTTTGACGATGAAATTGAACGCATCAGCGAAATCGATCCTTTAACAGGCAGAGTCTTTACCACACGCCCTTCGGTGACGATTTTCCCCGGCTCGCACCACGTCACCCCTGAAGAGGTACGGCTCTCTGCTATTAAAACGATACGTGCTGAGCTTGCTGAGCGCGAAACCTACTACCGCAAAGAGAATAAGCTGTTGGAGCTCGAGCGTATCCAGCAGAGGACGATGTATGATCTGGAGATGATCAAAGAGATTGGATTTTGCAAAGGGATAGAGAATTACTCACGCCACTTCAGCAAGCGCAACCCAGGTGAACCACCACCCACCCTGCTAGACTACTTCCCCAAGGACTTCCTCTTCTTTGTCGATGAATCCCACCAAACCATCCCCCAGCTTCGCGCTATGTACAAGGGCGACAAAGCACGTAAACAGCCGCTCATCGACTTCGGATTCCGCCTCCCTTCAGCATATGACAACAGACCGATGCAGTTCGACGAGACCTACGAACACATCAACCAAGTCATCTACGTCTCGGCAACACCTAACGAGTGGGAGATAAAAGAGTCGCAAGGCGCTGTTGTTGAACAGATTATACGCCCAACAGGGCTGTTAGACCCCATCATCGAAGTACGAGCAGCCCGTGGCCAAGTCGATGATGCCCTAGAAGAGATCCGCCTACACACCCAAAAAAGTGGACGTGTCCTCGTTACAACACTGACAAAAAGGCTTGCCGAAGATTTGACAGACTACCTAACAAACCTCGGTATCAAAGCCAAATACCTCCACTCAGAGATCGATACCCTCGAACGGATGCAGATCATCCGAGAGCTCAGACTCGGTCTCTTCGACGTCCTCGTCGGTATCAACCTGCTAAGGGAAGGACTCGATATCCCCGAAGTGTCGCTTGTCGCCATCCTCGACGCTGACAAAGAAGGGTTTCTGAGGTCAGAGACATCACTCATACAAACATGTGGACGTGCTTCACGCAACGCAGAAGGGCGCGTAATCATGTACGCAGACAAAATGACCAACTCCATTAAACGCACTCTCCATACCACAGAAAAGCGGCGGGCCAAGCAACAGGCATATAACGAAGCACATGGTATCACTCCGAAAACCATCGTCAGACCTGTAGGGGAGGCCTTCGCCTCTATATCAGAAGCCGTTGCTCCCCATAAGAAAAAACGGAATCAAAAAGAAGAGGGGAAAACAAGCTATACCTCTCTAGAAGAAGCAGATAAGATGGCTGCTCACTATAAAGAAGAGATGCTCAAAGCAGCAAAAGAGCTGCGCTTTGAAGAGGCTGCCCACCTGCGCAATCTCATGCACCAGTGCGAACGTGCCGAAATGGGATAAGGAGAAATAAACAAAAAATTAATCTGCCGTTTATACTCCAATTACAATTGTTTGCTAAAATTATTACCGAAGCAAGAAAAAGTTTACCAACAAAACAGCGGTGATAATATGGATATAACAACCAGAAACGATTCCTCTCTTTCTACAAGAGAACGAGCAGCTCATCGCCTTGAGCAGTCTGCCAATCTTCTTATGACTGGAGGAGCCAAGGGGCTATCCTTGATCAGCGGAGATTATAGTGGATCCTCTCGTGAATCAAAAATCGGACATATTGCAGCTGGCGTCTTTCTCCTACTGCTTACCCTCCCATTTACCCTTATAGGCCTTGGACTTAGTGCTATAGGAAAGCTCCTCAAGCCACCTACAAATCCGTCTAGAGAGGAGCCGGTTACAGAGTTGCTACCTGAGAACAGCTCTCTAAGCAGCACTCCTGAAGAAACTGTAACTCCTGAAAAAACTCCGACGACATTCCAAGATAATAAAAATCCAGAGCCTACGGACGATTCAACAGAAAACGATTCTGAAAGAGCTGAAGAGACTTCGCCGTCAGATGATCCCCTCGCTCCCAACGATCCAAAAACAGAGTGGCTTCCTCTATTTGGAAGGACAACCGAGGCGGAAGTGAAAACCACGCGGGAGGTGAATGCGCTCCTGGACATGTTTATGCTGGAAGGAACAGAAGCAACGAATTCGGCGTAGAAAAGATCTACAGCTAACCCTCAGGAAGAACCATTGTTTCTTCTTCAGGCCGAAGGCC
>JAFITR010000069.1 GCA_017116025.1 Simkania negevensis | reverse complement strand
ATAAACTCAAAACTCACGTTAAATAACACTCAGCGAGCAACATCACAAAACCGTGATGAAAATCCACTTCAACGTAAGTCAAATGCTAAATCTAGTGGTGATCATTCAGATGATACTAGCTCAAAGGGCTCAGTTTTTGTGGATGATTTTGAGTAATAAGTATTCGAAGGCGTTGACGGGTTTATCGAAGCGTTCGACAATAAGGCGTGCCTGTCCGACGGTTTCTTCGATCTGTTGGAGGTTGATAACGGGGAGTCTTTGGGCTTGTTTTTGTAGTAAACCGACAAAGTTTGTTGGTGTCGCGATATATTTATTTGCTCCGCCTTGTTGAACGAGTGCTAGATCGCGGAACCAGGTGAATATTATTTCAAGGACGGCCAATATATTTTGCTGTTGTTTCAGAGCGACAGCACCTTCTATCTCTTTTTCTATTTGAGCACGCTGTAGGGCGGATAGTTCTTCATGAGGCCTCTTTCTTTCTTTCCTTAACAGTTTCTCCTGTTGGCTCGCTTCTTTATCGATCTCATCAGCGATCGCTTCAACAGTATCGTATAGTATATGGTAAGCCACTCGATCGACTTCGGCAAGTAATCCATATAGTTTACTCATGCGCGCTGCTCTCCCATTAGCAAGAGCCATTGCTATAGCCAAAGAACCTTTAGAGTCACGAGCCGCTTCCTGCGCCAGGGTATGATCGATCTGGTGATGGGAGCAAAGGAAGGAAGTAATGA
Source organism: Simkania negevensis (assembly GCA_017116025.1). Taxonomy (GTDB): domain Bacteria; phylum Chlamydiota; class Chlamydiia; order Chlamydiales; family JAFITR01; genus JAFITR01. The sequence continues at coordinate 7,345 of JAFITR010000069.1, read as the reverse complement.
GCTCTTCTTTGATCGGTTTAAATAGGATGAGACGGCATCGTGATAGGACGGTAGGGAGCAGTTGTATTGTAGAAGCAGAAAGGAGGATAATTACGCTATGTGGCGTGGGTTCTTCGAAGATTTTAAGTAGTGCGTTTGCGCTGTATGGAAGCATACGGTCGGCATCTTCGATAATGAACAGCTGTTTCGAAGAGTTGTATGGAGGGAGGTGCACTTTTTCCGCAAAAGAGCGCATCATATCGATCGAGTGCATGGCGGCTTTGCCTTCGGGACGGTATATATGGACATCGGGATGGCGCAGAGTTTGTTTTAGGGTGGGTATCGCCAGCATACGTGCTGCTAAAGCACGGGCAAAGAGGCTTTTACCAATACCGCTACGTCCAGCAAAGAGGAGGGAGTTACCAACAACATCTCTGTCGACAGCGCGCTCTATGTACCGTTTGACCGAATCATTGCCTATGAGATCGTTCAACATGTTAGTTGGCGGTCAATGATTTTAAGAACATCGCTGTAGACAACTTCTAGAGGCTGTGAGGCGTCAACGACATGGATCCTTTCCGGTTCTTTTCGAGCGAGAGTCAGGTAGGTTTGCCGCACGCGTTGGTGAAAGGCGATCGTCTCAGACTCGAGGCGGTCGAAACCGTCATTTCCCGACTCTTTCTTTTCTACTTTTTTGGAACGAGCGAGGCCTTCTATGGGATCGAGATCGAAGAGGATCGTCACATCAGGCTTTATACGCCCCGCGACCTTCATACACAGCTCTTGGACAGCATCTACACCCATCGAACGCCCGCCGCCCTGGTAGGCGATGGAAGAGTCATTAAAACGGTCACACAACACGACCTTGCCTTGCTTTAAAGCGGGAAGAATGATTTGGTCGATATGTTGCACGCGTGAGGCTAAGAAGAGTAGAAGCTCCGGCCAATCACCCAGAGCAATGTTCTCTTCTTTGGCAAGGAGCCAATGTCTGACAAGATCACCGAAAGGAGTACCTCCGGGTTCACGTGTGATGACAACGGAGGTTTGCCTGCTTTGGAAGTGGGAGCATAGTTGTTGTACCACGGAGGACTTGCCGGCCCCCTCCCCTCCTTCAAAGGTGATAAAAACGCCGGAATGGCTTTTTTTACTCCTCTTCTGTTCCATGATGTTCCTCCTCAAGGAGCTTTTGGACGGCAACGAGGGAGTCGTTTCCTTTGAGGTTAACAAGGCGCACGCCTTGTGTCGAACGTCCCATCACACGTACATCACGCATGCTGGCGCGCATAGTTTGTCCTGAGGCGGCGGCAAAAAGCACACTATTTTCGTCGGCAACAGCAATCGCACCAACGACATTCCCATTCCGCTCGCTAGTGATAATCGAACGCACACCGACTCCACCGCGATTTGTCTGACGGAAATCATCCACCTCTGAGCGTTTACCGAATCCATTTTCACAAGCGATAAGGAGTGTTTCCGATCCGTCGACAACTTCACAGCCTGTCACGTAATCGTTTTCTTTACGCAAAGAGACGCCTTTGACACCTCGTGCTGTCCTTCCCATGGGGCGTACGGCTTCTTCGTCAAAGCGTACGGCCATGCCGCGGTGTGTAAAGAGCATCACCTGCTTACCGGCGGTGGAGATCCTTGCCGCAAAGAGTTCATCCCCTTCATCGATCGTGATTGCGTATATACCTTTTCTTCTCGGATTCTGAAAAGAGGAGAGCTCTGTTTTTTTCACTATCCCTTTACGCGTAGCCATAAAGATATAGCCGGGGTCTTGGAAGCTTTCTACACGAAGCACGGTAGCGATCTTCTCTTCAGGGCGCAGGTCTCCTAACAGACCGATAAGAGGCTTCCCTTTAGAGCGCCTTCCTGTCTCTGGAATCTGCCATACTTTCAGCCAATAACATCTGCCCATATTGGTGAATATAAGGAGGTAGTTGTGTGTCGAAGCGGTATAAAGGGCTTTGATCGCATCGGTCTCCTTTTTTGTGTCAAATCCCATGACCCCCTTACCGCCACGTTTTTGCTCTCTAAAGACCTCGACAGGGACCCTTCTGATATAGTCGTCGTTGGAGATAGTGATGATGACAGGCTCGTCGGGAATAAGATCTTCGACATTGAAATCTCCTTCATGAGGAATAATACGCGTCCTGCGCTCCGCCCTATCCAGCGTCCTGATACCATCCAGCTCTGTTTTAATGATCCCCCTTACCAACGATTCATTGGCAAGGATCTCTTTGTATTCGGCGATCTTCTCCAACAGCCCCTGATACTCTTCTGTTATCTTGCTATGTTCGAGGCTGGTAAGTTGGTATAGGCGCAGTTCAAGAACGGCATTGACCTGGCGGTCGCTGAACTCAAAGCGGGCGATCAATTCTACTTTGGCCTTCTCCTTGTTGGCACTGGCACGAATGATGCGCACCACCTCGTCAAGGTGATCAATCGCCTTGAGATAGCCTTCAAGGATATGCGCTCTTGCCTCAGCTCTATTCAGCTCATAGCGCGTCCTTCTACGCACCACATCGATACGGTGGTAGATCCATGCAGAGATGAACTGTTTGATATTCATCGTCCTCGGCAACCCTTTGTCGAGAGCCAACATATTACAGCCGAAGGTGACCTGCATATCGGTATGTTTAAAGAGCTGGTTGATGATCACATCGGATATCTCTGCGCGCTTGAGCTCCATGACGATGCGCATACCATCTTTGTCAGACTCGTCACGCAAGTCAGAGATCCCTGTGATATGTTTGTCTGTGATCAGCTCAGCGATACGTTCGATCAAGCGTGCCTTATTGACGTTATAGGGCAGCTCATCGACGACCAGACATTGGCGGTCCTGGCTGCCAGTCATCTCTTCTGTTCTGACGACAGCACGCAAAGTGAGCTTACCTCTTCCCGTGTGGTAGGCCTCTTTGATGCCGCGATGGCCACAGATCACGCCTCCTGTAGGGAAGTCTGGGCCTGGCATTACTTCGATGATCTCTTCGATAGAGGTTTGCGGGTTGTCGATGAGGAGATTGATTGCCGCGATAAGCTCTCCAAGGTTATGGGGGGGGATATTGGTTGCCATCCCCACGGCAATACCCGACGAACCATTACAAAGAAGATTGGGAAACTTTGCGGGGAATACAACGGGCTCTGTCCTCGTCTCGTCGTAGTTAGGGACCATGTCTACGGTATCTTTATCCAAATCATCCATCAACTGTACAGCAGCGCTTTGGAGGCGTGCTTCAGTATAACGCATTGCAGCGGGGGGATCACCGTCGACAGAGCCAAAGTTACCCTGCCCTTGTACCAGCATGTAACGCATCATCCAATTCTGCGCCATACGGACGAGGGTGGGATAGATCACCATCTCACCGTGAGGGTGGTAATCGCCAGAAGTATCACCGCAGATCTTGGCACATTTGCGGTATTTTCCTTGCGGAGAGAGCTTCAACTGTCGCATAGCAAAGAGGATACGACGTTGTGACGGCTTGAGTCCGTCGCGTACATCGGGAAGAGCACGCGAGATAATGACCGACATCGAGTAACGCAAGTAACTCTCTTTCATCTCGTCGTCGACATTGCGTGGGATGACAATCCCGTCGTCCGTATCTACTGCCATAACCTGATTACTCCTAAGATTTAAACGTCGAGGTTTGTTACGGAAAGGGCATGCTGTTCAATAAAAGCACGTCTGGGCGGCACTTCTTCACCCATCAGCATCGAAAACATATGGTCTGCGGTGATTGCATCGGGGAGGGTAACCTGGAGCAACGTTCTTTTTGCTGGATCCATCGTCGTCTCCCAAAGCTGATCGGCATTCATCTCTCCAAGACCTTTATAACGCTGGATATCGATCCCTTTACGCCCATGCAGGCGCAAAAACTCGACCATCTCTTTCAAGATATGAAAGGTATGGATTTCGCCCCCCTCCTCCTCTAAAGTCAACAAAGGGCCATTAGAGATGGCATATTGTTCGAGGACGAAACCAAAAACTGCCAGCTTTGCTAACATCGTCTCAAACGTCTCTTTTTCGTACAGCACCAGGCATGAGACGGGTTTAAGGTTAAACTCGCGCATCTCATCGGTCACCTCTTCGGAAGGGATCGCACTAAGAGTCTGTTCGTGCTTGGTGCGTTGCGCATTCTCGTCTTCACTCAAGAGCGTTTTAAATTCTTCTTCAGAATAGGCGTAGCAGAGGCCACCAGTCAAACTCAGCTGATAACGAGGAAGCTCCCCATCACCATTGCAAGATTCTAGGAACTCTCTAAACGGCAGCCCTTTACGTTCGATCGATGTGATAAATTTCTCTACGTATGACAAGGCATCAAGAAGATCGCGCAATTTTTGTTCGTCTAACTGCTCACCTTCCTTTCCTAAAGAGACCTTCACATCGCCTACACCAAGATTAAAAAAGTACTGGTCCATCTCGACCTCACTCCTGATATAGCAGGATATTTTTTTGCGCGTCACCTTGTAAAGGGGCGGCTGAGCAATGTAGATGTGATTGTTTTCCACTAGCTGCGGCATATAGCGAAAAAAGAAGGTCAAGAGGAGGGTACGGATATGAGAGCCGTCGACGTCAGCATCCGTCATGATAATGACTTTGTGATAACGCAGCTTTTCCAGGTTAAAATGGTCTTGACCAATGCCACAACCGAGCGCTGCAACCATCGTTCCCACTTCCTGGTTTTGCAACACCTTGTCAAGGCGAGCCTTCTCGACATTGAGAATCTTTCCCCTGATAGGCAAGATGGCCTGAAAAACTCTGTCTCTGCCCATCTTCGCCGAACCGCCGGCAGAGTTCCCCTCGACAATATAGAGCTCACAACGCGCAGGGTTCCTCTCCTGACAGTCCGCCAGCTTGCCTGGCAAACGTGCGCCATCCAATGCCGTCTTGCGTAAAGTGAGGTCGCGCGCCCTCCTTGCCGCTTCTCGTGCCTGCGCAGCAAGAATGGCCTTGTCAGCGATCGAACGTGCAACCTGCGGGTTCTCCTGCAAAAAAATCGTCAGATGTTCTCCTGTGATCTGTTGTACGGCCGAAGCAACATCGCTGTTGCCCAATCGCTGCTTCGTCTGCCCTTCAAATTGAGGATTCGGTAACTTGACAGAGATCACAGCACAGAGCCCCTCGCGCATATCCTCGCCAGAGACAGAGATCTTATCGTTTTTCAATAGGTTGTTGGAGCGGATGTAGTTGTTCAAAACGCGCGTCAAGGCGGTAGAGAAGCCCGTGACATGCGTGCCACCAAATTTTGTGGGTATATTGTTGACATAGGCGTATATCGTCTCGTTATAGCCTCCATTCCACTGCAAAGCCACCTCGCTTTCTACAAGGCCATCAACACCGTCGCGAGTTCCTTTGATATAGATCGGTGTCTTGAAAATCGGGTCCTTATTCTCATTGAGATAACTGACAAAAGAACGCAAACCACCCTCGTAACAAAAATGGAGATCCTCCTTGTCAGTATCGCGCTCATCGCTGTAATAGATGTTCACCCCTTTATTCAAAAAGGCGAGCTCCCTAAGGCGTTTAAGAAGGATGTCGTAGTCGAAGGTCGTAACGGTGAAAATCGTCTCGTCAGGCCAAAAAGTCACCTTTGTGCCCTTTTTTTCTTCTGCTGGGGCAGCGAGCTCCTGTAGAGCCTCTATAGGGTGTCCACGCTCGAAAGTCATAGACCACGCTTTGCCCTGCCTACAAACCTCTACAATGAGCCGACTCGACAAAGCATTGACACAAGAGACTCCTACACCGTGTAATCCTCCGGAGACCTTATAGCTTGCTTTATCAAATTTACCTCCGGCATGAAGGATTGTCATCACCACTTCTAACGCAGAGACATCGCGCCCTTGTTTAATAGATTCTTTCTCGTGCCTCTCTATTGGGATGCCGCGGCCATTGTCCTCTATTGTTACACTACCATTCTTATGGATAGTAAGGCGGATATCGGAGCAAAAGCCTGCCATCGCCTCATCGATACAGTTATCAATCACCTCAGAAACAAGATGATGAAGGCCTCCCGCCGAAGTATCGCCAATATACATACCAGGTCGTTCGCGTACTGCTTGCAGACCTTCTAATACCGTGATGGAACTCGCATCATACTCTTTGCTCATTCAGTTAACACTCCCTAACCTTGAATAAAGAAGACATTTCTGATTTTCGTTGTCGGAAACTTATTTCTTAAGCTACTTAAAATACGTGGTCTATCGTGAGATTTCAACAAGCTATACAATGTAGAATTCTTCACCCTCACCGTCAGAATCCCTTCGACAAAAGACTCTGCTTCCGTCATCGGCGCTAAACGTTCGCCTATCACCTCTGGCCAGGCAGCCAAAACAAGATCACCACGTTCTTTGTACTGAGCACCTATCTCCCGCAAGAAATCCGGCAGCAGCTCATGCAGAGAGCGGTGGGTAAGACGAGTCCCACGATACCTCTTAGAAAAGCGCCTTTGCCTGCCCACAACCCCTCGAAATTACCCATGTTTCAGAAGAAAAAGTATAGCTTATCCCCCCTATTCCAGCAAACTGAAAAGAAGAAAAAAGAAATAATTTAAAAAATAACTTGTATTTTCTTTGCAAATAAATTAATCTTGATACTAGGGAGGGGTTGACTTCCGATCAACCGTCGACCTACCGTGCTCTAATGAGCAGGGTAAGCAATTAAAAAAATAGGATGTGTCAACCAAATTAAGAGAATAGGCCAAATAAGAGAAAAGGCCAAATAAGAGAAGAGGACAGAACGATGGTTATGAAAAAGAAACGTGTAGTGGCGAAGAAACGCCCTGCAATTAAGAAGAAACCTGTGAGAAAAGTAGCGGTGAAGAAAAAAGCTCCTGCTAAGAAGAAGCCCGTTGCTAAGAAAAAGGTTCTTGTTAAAAAAAGGGCAGTTGCCAAAAAAGCTCCTGCTAAAAAAAGAGTCGTCAAAAAGAAGGCTCCTGTTAAGAAAAAGGTGGCTGCTAAAAAAGCTCCCGCCAAAAAAAGAGTCGTCAAAAAGAAGGCTCCTGCCAAAAAAGTGATCAAAAAGAAAGCTCCTGCCAAAAAAGCGATCAAAAGAAAAGTAGTTAAGAAGAAAGCTGTTAAAAAGCGAATCGTTCGCAAGGCTTCTTCAAAGAAGATCGTTCGCAGGAAGAAGGCAATGCACAAGAAAGTTGCACGAAAAAGATAAGCTTTGAGACAAGTCGAAGTTTTTTTGTTTAAGGAGATGCAAGGTTAGAGCTTTGCATCTCTTTTTTTTGCTATTCAGGGAGAAAGGGAGGGAAAGGGACAACAAAAACTGCCATCTTTAACGCGAAGAGCGCGAAGAAACGCGAAGAAAATTAAAGAGACAACGCAAAGAAAAAAATATTTGTGTTTTTACGTTAACGTGAGT
>JAFITR010000068.1 GCA_017116025.1 Simkania negevensis | reverse complement strand
CGATGGACGTTGAGCTGACCGAAGAGCTTGCCGAAGTAAACAGGCAATTATACCAGGCAAGGATTGACTTAGAAACGATTTATGTACGCGCACAAGCTCTCTATCAGTCGGGGGCACCGGAAGAAGAGCTAGCCCCTTTTCTCGAAGAGATAGAACGCATCAAGAAGATCATATGGTCGGAGGAAAGAAGTTGGCGCAACGCCTCTTCAGAACGAACGAAAGAGAGTGGGTATGCTCTCTGGCACCAGCCGGAAACGACATTAGCCCAACTCGTCATGGCTTACGGCTCACAAGATTTCCTATACCTTGTCCCTGAAGAGTTAAAGCAAAAAAAGCTCACCGTCGCTTCCACTTTAGCGGTGCCTAGAGAGTCATGGGACGAAGTTCTTAGGCTTGCTCTAGAAGAGAACGGCGTTGGTGTCAAGGAGCTTTCGCCTTTTGTCAGACAGCTTTACATCTACAAAGACAATGCAAGCGTTTTTCGCTATATCCTTGACAGCCAGGAGGCTCTGCAGGTTTTGCCTGACGACACGCGCATCTGCTATTTTTTCCATCCTATGGGGGGAGAGGTGCATCGCACTGTTGACGTCCTGAAAAAATTTTCTAACGCAACGACTACCGTAATCAGAGTGGTAGGAGACAAGGTTGCCGTCATTGCTTCTGTGGGGAAGATCAACGAGTTCATTAAGCTGCACGACTTTGTTGCTACTCAACAAGCAGGAACCGCGTACGCTCTTATTCCCCTTACCCGAATGAACGCTGACGAGGCGGAGAAGATTCTCAAAGCCGTATTCAAGGGCCGTGGCTACTTAGACCGCTCTGTTAGCAATGCAAAAAACAGCGAAGGGAAAGAGGATGGTGACGGCCTGTTAGTCATAGCAATGAAGGAGAGGGGTGGCGCGCTCTTTTTGATGGGTCCGGAGAAGTTAGTAGCAAGGGCACAGGCGACGATAGAAAAACTAGAATCCTCTATGGCAGCACCGACAGAAAAAACGGTCTACTGGTACACGTGCAAACATTCTGAAGCAGAAGAGGTCGCCAAAGTTCTCCACAAGGTATATGGACGCCTTGTCAGCGAGCCTTCCCTTCTTTCTTCCAAAACGGGAAGCCCCCCTGCAAGCAAGGGGAACGTTCCAGAACCTACGAACATCCCTCATTCTGTTCCCAACGAAGACCGGCTTATCGTAGCCCCTTCGGTCATCTCACCGCACGCTTTTGATACGAGTAACGACTCCGATGCAAGCCACGGCTCTTTCATCGTCGACTCAAAGACGGGATCGATCATCATGGTCGTAGAAAAACGTGCGTTGTCGGAGCTCAAGGAGTTGATCAAGAAGATAGACGTTCCCAAGCAAATGGTACAGGTAGAGGTTCTTTTGTTTGAGAAAAAGATCAACGACCAAACGAACTTTGGGCTGAACCTCTTGCGCATGGGCTCATCAGCTGGGCAAGAGCATGCAACGGGTTTGTCTTGGGACAACAGATCATCGACAACAGAAAACAAGGGTATCTTGGCCTTTATTTTGAGCCGGGCGAAAGCATCAAGTGGCTTCCCCGCTTACGACGTCGCCTATAACTTCCTTCTTTCGCAAGAGGATGTACAGATCAATGCTTCGCCATCGATCACTACTGTCAACCAAACACCTGCTCAAATTGCTCTTGTCGAAGAGATCTCGGTCAACACCGGGGTGATAGAACTTGATTCCAAAAGCAAAAATGCCACTCTCCTTAAAGATTCTTATGCGCGGATGCAATATGGTATCACGATCGAACTAACCCCAACAATCAACAGTGGCGGCAACGATGAAGAGAAATTCATCACGCTGGCGACAGACATCACTTTCGACACGACAAAACCGAGCAAGGACAATCGGCCTGAGGTCTCCCGACGCCATATCACCAACGAGGTACGTATTGCCGACGGCCAAACAGTCATCCTCGGAGGACTCCGGAGAAAGATCACGACAGACAGCAAAGAAAGCATCCCCTTCTTAGGAGAGATCCCCGGTGTCGGCAAGTTGTTTAGCTCAACAGTACTCACCGACCAACAGACAGAGATGTTCGTCTTTCTCACACCAAAAATCATCGCCGATCCTATCCAAGACATCGAACGCCTCCGCATAGAAGCATTGCAGCGCCGCCCTGGAGATATCCCGGAATTCCTTTCTGCTCTCCACTATGCTAGAGAACAGGAAAAGAGCAGAGCAATGAGGAACACCATGCACATCCTCTTTGGTAATGAAAAGCCAACAAAGGGCTCACACTACATTCATGGAGATCATCGTGAACAGTGAAAGCTCTTCTGCTACAATTGCAAGGGAGCTGGGGATGGGATGTATTGATGAGATCAACCTCTCCCTATGCCCGATTGATCTCATCAAGAAAATCCCCTACAACTTTGTCAAAGAACACATTCTTCTCCCTATAGCGGACGAAGGATCCTCTGTCACCGTCGCTATATCGGATCCTTTGAATATACAAGCGATCAGCGACTTGCGCCTGCTATTTGATCGAGAAATCCACACATTGTTTTCTCCACGAGAAACGTTGTGTGCTGCTATTGAAGAAATCTATCGCAACGAGGTGCGTTCAGCCTCCGACTTTCTCAAGGGGATGGGGGGGAGCAACATCAAGGGGGAGCAGGAGAGCGCACAGTTTACAGTCGACAGCTATGATTTACTGGACAACAGCAATGAACCACCGATCATTCAACTTCTCAACCTTGTACTGACCGAAGCGATCGATCAAGGTGCTTCCGACATCCATTTTGAACCTGTCGAGGGAGGGTTGCGCATCCGCTACCGCATCGACGGTGTCTTACACACGCGCCACAACATGGACAACAAGCACCACAAGCAGTTGGTGACGCGCATCAAAGTTCTCGCACAGCTCGATATCGCCGAACAGCGCCTACCTCAAGATGGACGCATAAAGCTAAAGATGACAGAAAAGGATATCGATTTCCGTATCAGCACAATCCCTTCTGTTTATGGCGAACGCGTCGTTATGCGCATCCTCGACAAAGGCAGCCTTTCCTTGGGGTTAGAAAAAATCGGTATGCCTTCTGACGTCTTCAACACCTTCCGTAAGCTTGTCGGCAGCTCCGACGGCATCCTCTTCGTCACAGGCCCTACAGGGAGCGGAAAGACGACAACGTTGTACAGCGCTCTGGCAGAGATGAACACCGAAGAGCGCAATGTGATGACTGTTGAAGACCCTGTTGAGTACAAACTTCCCGGCATAGCACAAATCGGCGTCAATCCAAAAATTGGTTTCAACTTCGCCCGTGGACTCAGGCATATCTTGCGCCAAGATCCCGACGTCATCATGATCGGTGAGATACGCGACAAGGAGACAGCAGAGATCGCCATCCAAGCATCCTTAACAGGCCACCTTGTTCTCAGCACTCTCCATACCAACGACGCTCCTTCTGCCGTGACGCGCTTGATTGATATGGGTGTAGAACCCTACCTGGTGAGCTCTACCGTCATTGGAGTCATTGCACAAAGGCTCGTCCGACGCATCTGCCCCCACTGCCGTACCAGCTACCACCCCTCCCTCCAAGAGAAAGAAGAACTTTCTCTGCACGACGATGGAATACCCGACCTTTTTTTCAAAGGTGAAGGCTGTGACAACTGCTATGAGACAGGATATCTCGGGCGGAGCGGCATTTTTGAAATGATGCCCATGACACACCCTATCAAACAGGCTCTCCTCCGTAGCGCTGATGCCAGCAATCTACGTAGACTAGCGAAAGAAGAGGGACTCATCTCTTTACGCGAACGCGCTGCCCACCTCGTCGCCGATGGCGTCACATCTGTCGCAGAACTCATGCGCATCAGCCTAAGGTACGAAGGAGGATAAGGATATGGCTACGTTTACATACAAAGCAGTGGAAGCTGGCAGTAAGAAAATTCATGGCACCGTAGAGGCAAACGGCAAGCGAGATGCTATAGCAAGGCTCTCCAACAACGGCCTCATCCTTGTCCATATCGCAGAGATTGCAACCACACGCTCGCGACAAAACCTAAAAGCCCAAGATCTGTATACGTTCACCTTAGAGCTCTCTGTATTGCTCAGAGCAGGCATCCCACTCTACGAAAGCCTCGATACAATCCAACACAACCACACCGACGACAAAAAACACGCCCTCTACCTTGCCATAGCCAAATCAATCAAAAAAGGCAGCTCCCTAGCAAACGCCTTAACAGAACATCCAGAGACGTTTGACAACAGATACTGCGCCATTGTCTATGCAGGAGAAACGACAGGAACACTTGAACAAGCTTTGGAACAACTCTCTTCCCTCCTAAACAAACAGATACAGCTCCAACGCAAGCTTTCAACAGCGATGATCTACCCAGCAATCCTCGCCACCTGCTCACTATTTGTTGTCGCTATCCTCCTCCTCTTTGTCGTCCCCGCCATGGAGCCCATCATCGGCCAAGGAAGCAGCCATATCCTCACACGCATCGTCGTTGCCCTGAGCCATCTAATAACCTCGTACTGGCACTTCCTTCTCGGAGGACTCGCTCTTCTCTCCCTAACCGTCGTATCAAAGCTCTACCGCAAACAGACGCGCTCATTGCTGTTCAACAAAATAGCTCTTAGGCTACCTATTTTAAAGACGGTCGCCCTACAGAATGCTCTGTTACGTTTTTTTAATACCATGGCGACATTACTTGCTGCAGGCGTCCCTTTTCTCGACAGCTTACGCCTTTCCCGAGGAACGCTAGGGTTTGCACCGTTAGAACGGCTGATCCAAAAAGCAGAACAGGGTGTGTTGGAGGGCAGGAGTTTAAGCAACGAGCTTGCCCTATCACTGCTCATCCCTCCTATGATCAAACGTATGATTGCCGTAGGAGAAAGCAGTGGCAACATGGGAGGGATGATGAACGAAATTTCACAGATGCAGCAGACACAGTTGGAAAAAAGTTTAAACCGCATCACACAGCTTGCTCAACCCGTCCTTATTTTCACCATGGGCGTTGTTGTAGCCATTGTGATGCTTGCCATCCTTCTGCCTCTGACAGAAGTGGGCACCATCTTACACATGGAGTAAAAAAGATGAAGAAGAGACAAAAAAAACGGTACATCACTTTAATTGAGCTCATGGTGGTCATTGCCATCATAGGCATCATCAGTGGCGTTCTTGCCTACAACCTTCGCGGCAGCCTTGAAGAAGGTAAAGCGTTCAAGACACAAGAAGGGAGCAAGCAGCTGGCCCATATCCTCGAGCTCGAAGCGGCAACAAGAGCTTCTGAAGAAGAGGTCCTCGAGCAGTGGGAAGAGGTCGTGCGCCACTCCCCCTATGTCAACGACCCTCGTGACCTCCTTAACGACGGTTGGGGAAAGTCTTTTAACGTCTCGTTAGATAATAATGGACGCTTTATCGTCTCCTCTGAACGCTATGCCAAATACAAAGAACGACGTGGTTAAACACTACTTTACTCTTGTTGAATTGACGGTGGTGCTTGCGCTCGTTTCGGTCATTACTGCTGTTGTAGGCCTGCGCATCTACAACGGCACAACGACTAACCAAGCGAAGGAATCTGTACAACGCATCCAAGAGCAGCTCTCTTTATGCCAAGAGCTCAGTAGCCAGCTTCGCCTTCCTATACAAGTCACAGCAGAACAAAAGACGACAGAACTTCTACTCTACGCCTCTTGCAACGAAGAACTCCCCTCCAGTTTAAACAAGGCAATCGTAGTAGAGCGATCCTATTCTAAATTGTACATGTACGACAGTAGTGGAAGAGCCATGTCAAACTACTCTTGGCATTTTCCTTTTCAAGAAAATGCGTCTGCGATCAAATTCACAGGGACAAACAGAAGCCACCCCATCTGGCTATATAACGACAAAGGACATTTCCATATCACAAACGTTCCTCCTATACAAGGCGATGAACACATCTCTCAACAGATCTCTATCCCCCATGAAGCAATTGAGTAGTCCCCTAAAAAAAGAACGCTTGCATAAAGCACGTTACTACTTCCTGCTGGAAGTTCTCGTTGCCCTCGCTCTTGTCGCCTTCGGGATGGGCATCCTTTTCCGCCCCATGGTCGCTTCAATTTCACAAGGAGCAGAACGCATACAAGATATCAGGCTCGAAGCCGCTGCCGACCTCGCTGCTCTCGAAGTAAAATGGATGCTTTTCCAAAACGAAATCCCTTGGAAAGAGCTCAGCAAGCGTATAAAGCAGGGGGGCAAAGGGCGCTATCTCAAGACAATTTCTTTGCCCTCTCCAAGTAAAAAAGAGCAACACTGGACGATCGCTTACTCTCTTCTATGTGAAAAGAGGATGTACAAAAACCCTAACCCAGACTACCGCCTCGTCGACATCGAACTGATCTTAAGCCCCACCAAAAACGGCAATAAAGAGCGTTCCTACCACTACCACATCCTTGCAGAAAAGAGGATCGCAGAATGAAAAGGCGAAGAGAAAGCATCCATTTTTTTACTCTGCTCGAGATGCTCGTAGCATTTGCTCTCTTTACCACCCTCTCTTCTATGCTATTTGGAAGCTATTTCTACCTATATCGAGCCAAACAAAACATGGAGCGCTTTGAGAAAAACGTCTACAAACACCACTATGGACGCTTTCGACTGCAACAGGTGCTACAAGACGCCTGCCCCCCATCACCCTCTCCAGAAAAAGAGAGCGAGAAGGAACTCTCTCTATTCTTCACGCTCGACAAAGAGAATAACGGAGGCATGGCCCCCCCCTCGTTGATTTTTACCTACGACAACGGCGTTGATGACAACCCTCTCTTCAGCTCACAAGTCCTTGGTATGATCGGCACAACACCCCACGGACAACTCCTCCTTATCACGTGGCCCTCTCCTTTTAAATGGAGAGAACAAAGCCCTTCTCCTCGTATAGAGGTGGTGTTCGACAAGGTTGAGCAGTTCGACATGACATTCTTTTACCCCCCGTCACATAGCAAAAAGGATGTCGCTCCAAAAGACGTTGACAAAGGCAGAGAAATCCTTATACCTCCACCAGGCAGACTGAATCGTTGGAAAAAGGAATATGGTGTGCTACCAGTGTTGATGGAGATTGCTATCTCCTTCCAAGATGGAACAACAAAGCAGATCCCCATCGCATTCACCCGTGGAGACAACCTGGTTCAATATATTGAGGGCAAAAAAACGCTATGAACGCCATTCTCTTCGCCATGGGAATTCTCTCCGCCTGCGCCCTCCTAACTTACTCACAGCTCCAACATGCTTCGACACAGCAAGTCCGACACCACTTCTACGCAGGATACCATTCAGCACAAAAAGAAGCTCTCCACAAACACCTCCAAGCAACGTTTGAAGAGTTGAAAAAGCAGAGTAAAGCAGAAGACCATGAGGAAGGCAAGAAGAATGATCCTCACAAAGAACAGCCTGGGGGCCGTTCTACAAGCCGTTGGAAAATACGCGACATCCCCACTCCCGACAACGCTAAACTCAACTTTGCCCCCCTCTTCCAACATGAGGAAGGGAACCACTACGAAACCATTGCGCGCCTGTTTCGTATCCTATATGGCAAAGAAAAGTTCTTCACACGCACACCTCGAGCAGAATATCAGATCATCGATGCACTAACACAACACCGATACTCCTCTCCATACGAAGAAATCAGCAGTCCAGACCACCTCCTAAGCATCATTCTAGACGATCCATCACTGCAAATACTCTATACACAGATGCTCAAAGGCTCCGCCTTCTTCTCTCTCCAAAAAGGTAGCGGATACCCTTCACTGCTTGAATATGCCACACTACACAGGGAAAGTAACAAAATCAATTTCCACTATGCTCCGAAAGCGATCTTACTCACTCTGATCGATAACGAACGCATCGTCAGCGAACTCGCCCATACTCAAAAAACAATCACCGCTGAAGTCTGCAAAGACAAAGATGAAGCAGACGATATCCTCTACTGCCTACACCAAAGCGAAATCGCCGATATTTTCGCACACTACGGCGACTCTATAGACAACTACCGCAACATCTTCGAATTCTCTAATCGCACAACAAAAAGCCACTACCACTACGTCACAGCCTCTAACAAAGAGCAGACGGTCACCATCCGAAAACGTTTCTGATTAAACTATTTCAAGAAAA
>JAFITR010000067.1 GCA_017116025.1 Simkania negevensis | reverse complement strand
CCTCCGGGGCAAAAACAAAACATCTTTTACAAAACCGACAAATTAAAACTTCAGACAACTGATTTACAACAACATGCACGCTTAGATTGATGCGTATGGCTCGCTTCGCTCAGCCTTGACACAAAGAAAAATGCACTTGATCTTCATATCAGACAAACTCTTTGTGGAAAAAATATTAGAAAGTGTCAATCATGTGAGCGCATTAAATGTACACGCTGTTACCGGTTGCACAATTAGAGGTCTAGACTCTTTAACAAAAGTTCTGTTATATATTTTACAATATATACTAATATAGCAAGTTAAATTACCATAAACTGAATAGTAGTAACTAAAAATTGGGGAATTTGCTTTCAAATGTCAGCGCCTACTACATCAAATAATTCTGTTGCTTCTTTACCACCCGCCTCGCCGTCGTTGGTCACTGAGAGAACACCTTGTTTGAGCGCATTGGCGAGACTACCTCCCGTCTACATAAGTCTGAGCGCTCTCGTTTCTGCTGCGGCCGTCACCGCCCCCCCCCAATGCATCGGTGGTTGTGCTCGGATATGATGTGGGGGAAACAGTGGCCTTTTCAGGCGTGTGCCGTAGGCTTGAAGAGCGCGGTGTGAACTTTCACGTTGTAGCGATGGGTGCGTCCGCAGCTAACATCGGTCGCATGCAGTTAGCGGCCTCACGTGTCTTCGATCTCGTACAGGAGTGCCCTGGGGTTAGGAGGATAGATCCCACTCGTTGGCAACGCGAAGATGCCCTCACCAAGGCGGAACTCACTGAGATTATTGCCAGATTGAAAAGACTTAATCCGGCAACGATTCTCACGGGAGCCGTTTCCATGGTGCAGTACCAGATCGCTTTAGCCATGAGAGCTAGCCAAGTGGCCTTGCGGGTCATCGTCTACTACGACAACATGAACATGAAGGTGGCCGACAACCCCAGTCGAGCGACCGTTGAGAGATTCCTTAACGACACAATGACCTTCATGGTACCCTCACTGGTAATTGCTAAGGACCTGCCAGATAATTGCCATTCAATAGCTGTGGTGGGCCATCCCTCATTAGATCATTTTGTTGCAAGAGTCAAGGAGCTCGACAAGGGTGCAACTCTTGAAAAGCATGGTTACACACGCGCCACTGTGCTCGTGACTTACATTGGGGGATACGGCCAAGGCTACGAGAACTCGTTTCTGCAGTTTACTGACGGGATCACTTCGCTAACTAACGAAGCCTCGGATGACATTTCGCTTGCTTTCCTGATTCACACGCACCCTAAAATGCACATGACTCTTCCAAGGGAGCTCCCCGAATACCAAATTCTGGCCGATAAGGGACTCCTTCAACAAGTACGCATTTCTCAAGGAGATATTCCTGTCGAGGAGGCCGTGGCAATGTCTGCTCTGGTGATTTCTCAAGCATCTACTGTGATCCCTCAAGCTATCTTTGCTGGGGTTCCAGGATTTTTTATGAACCAGATGCATACCAAGAATACGATGGTTGAGGCCGGCCTCACCAGAAATCTGGATAGTCCAGAGGAGCTCGTCTCAATCGTTCGCAACATTAGCAATATCTCTCCCGTCTCGACCGAAGCTGCCCGCCAGAAAACAGGTATCCCCTCTAACGCCGAGTCCCGTATGCTGTCGTTCATTCCAACGGCAAAAACGTCTTAGATTGGTCTTAGTCGGGGTTAAGTCCGAGCTGTTTGCTCTGGCCGGTGGCATCTTTTTTTGTATCGTCTGTTTCTTTTGTTTCCTTACCCTCTTCTGGAAGAGGTGGGGGAGTAGGGTTTGGAGCACAATGAAGCTTGGCTGCTGCTGCAATTTTATTTCGCTTGCCTTCGATATCCCACTCACCTTTGATGATCTGTTTAACGTCTTCAGCATCGAGAGTTTCAAACTCCATCAGCATGTCCGCCATCAGTTGTAGCTCCTTACGATGTGTTGTGATCACCTCTTTGGCACGCAGATATCCCTCATCGGCAATTTTTTTTACCGCATTGTCGATAGAGAAGGCTGTCGCTTCAGAATATTTTTTTGTCGACCCACCAGCCCAACCCATGTATGAGTTTGAGTCACCGTGTTCGTCATAAGCAATAAGGCCCAGCTCTTCGCTCATTCCCCATTCGCACACCATCGAACGCGCCAGACGAGTCGCTTCTTTGATGTCTTGCTGAGCACCGCTGGAGGCATCCCCAAGGAAAACTTCTTCAGCACAACGTCCCCCCATAAGAACAGCGATACGATCGACCATCTCTCTTTTCCAATAAGATAGTTTATTTTTCTCTGGCAAGAAGTGTGTCGCTCCCAGAGAGAAGCCTCTAGGGATAATCGTCACCTTGTCAACAGGATCGCTATGCTCAACGACAAGCCCTACAACAGCGTGTCCCGACTCATGAATTGCTGTCGTCCTTTTCTCGTCTTCGTCAATCTCCAAACTGCGCCGTTCTTTTCCGAAGCGCACCTTGTCAGAAGCTTCTATCGTCTCCTGCCCTGTAACAGCAGTCCTCCCTCTTTTGGCAGCAAGGAGGGCCGCTTCGTTGAGGAGGTTAGCCAAATCGGCCCCACTAGCACCTGGTGTTGCTCTGGCGATAGCCATCAGATTTACGCTCTTGTCTATCTTGATGTTGCGTGCATGGACCTTTAAGATCTCGAACCTCCCCTTCAGATCTGGCAGATCAATCACAACACGACGGTCAAAACGACCGGGGCGCAAAAGGGCCTTGTCAAGGACATCAGGGCGGTTTGTTGCAGCCATAAGGATCACCCCTTCCCTGGAGTCGAATCCATCCATCTCGACAAGCAACTGGTTTAGAGTCTGCTCACGCTCGTCATGGCCTCCTCCGATACCAGCTCCACGGTGCCTACCAACAGCATCAATTTCATCGATGAAGATGATGCATGGCGCCTGTTTTTTCGCTTGTTCAAACATGTCACGTATACGGCTTGCTCCCACCCCCACAAACATTTCAACAAAGTCGGAGCCGGAGATGGAGAAGAAAGGTCGATCAGCTTCTCCTGCTACAGCTTTAGCGATGAGCGTTTTCCCTGTACCGGGAGCGCCGATACAAAGGACCCCTTTGGGGATTTTGCCCCCAAGAGCAGTGAATTTGGAGGGATTTTTGAGAAATTCGACAATCTCATACAGCTCCTCTTTCGCCTCGTCGATCCCTGCAACATCATCAAAGGTGACGCTGTTTTTTTCTTTCGTCAACATCTTAGCAGGAGACTTACCAAAGTTCATCGCACCCGATCCCGCTCCACGCATCTGACGCGAAAAGACGAAATAGAGAAGAAGGACGATCAAGGCAACAGGAAGGATAGTGAAGAGGTAACCCATCCAGTTTGGAGAGGGCTCTTCACTGCGGAATGTCTTCTCTAAAACGAGGTTTCTTGGCTGGTCAGGCGCTTTAAACGTTCCACTACGGTTCTTAGCGAAGTTTTCCCATTCCTGTTTTGCATTGGTAAACCACTGAGCATAACGTTCACCATCAAGCTGCTCAAGCTCTGATGTCGACACCTCTTTGTTGTTGATAAACCAATAGACATCGGCAACAGATTGACGAGCTTTGTCAAGCTGCGCCTGATTCTGCTCCAGCTCTTCTGTTACCTTCTGATAGCGATCAAGCTCTCTCTTGTACTCCCTGACACTACGTAGCTGGGTCAGCCTCATGCTGTTCTTAGACTGGTTTAACGCATGGCTGATCTCTTCCATGGCTGCTAAAGCCATGCTGTACTGTGCCAAACGCTGAGGGACGGTCTCCTGCGAGTCAATTGAGGCAGCCAGCTGCGTATCGAGGGTGCGCAATGAACGCTTATATTCCTCAATACCAATACCGAGGACTGGAGAACGGAAGCCGCGAACAACAGCCAACATCTGTTCGCCATATTCTTTAACGGCTAAGGTATCAGAATCTGCTTGAAGCGCTTTGTATCCCTCTTGCAACTGTTGCAGGCTGCTAAAATTTTCTTTGCTGACATCCTGAATAACGATATGGTTATCCTGCTCAGGCATATCGTACAACAAGTCAACGACGCGATAGCCTCCCTTAGGAGTCGGAACGCCGGAGAGGGAGAGGTACCAATCAGCGGCTTGAACAACTTCAGCGCGCGTCGTCTTCAACTCTTGTACCAACAGCTTCTTTTCGCTCCTTAGCGTAGAATGTCCATTGAGAAGCTCAAGGTACCTAAACCGCTTCTTACTACCTTCCGTCACGTTATCACGGAATTTTCCGGAAAAGGAGACGAGATTGTCATTCAACGCAGTCTTTTTACTCTCCCCAGGTTGAATCAAATCAAGATTAACCAAGTGTTCGAGCTGGTAGTTAAAGGCAATATCCGCCACTTTTGTCTGGGTAAAATTCTGCACAGTAACGACGATTAAAATCGCAGCAATAAGAAGGAGAAGGAAGCCCCATGGCGACCCTTTTTTTTTCGTATCTTGCTGTCCCGAAGGTTTGTTGCTTGAGCCAAGCATAATCTACCCAATCCTGTGGTAAAGAGTGTAACGTCTACAAAATCAATATCTTTTCCCATTATAACAAGAGGAGGGGGGCTTTTCAACTCTAATATAGGGATAGGTAGTTATAAGCAACGGAGAAAAGAAGAAGATAGACAAGACAGCTGCTTATAACAGATTCTTTACACCAAAAAATTTAAAAGTAATGCATTCATATGGACTGCTGATTGATTGATAGCGATCCTCTCTATCTTTTCATCTTGCTTATCTTGTTCCTTTCCGTGGCTATTTAAACCGCTCTATTGATCACGCCTCCATACCCCGTGGCCGATTACCAGCGATCCAGACGTAAAGAGATGGTCACTCTATACCGATCGACATAGCAAAGTTGATTCGCTATGTAGAATTTTTTGTGGGCTGACCCTTTTTCCAAATGAGACAAGATATTTTCTAAAATAGCATGAGTCAGTACAAACTGCTGTTTTTTGGCAATGGAACGAAGCAGATGCCTTGCTTCAACACGATGAGGGAGCCCCGTCTTGCTGAAATCAATCACCACACCATCAGGAGTATATGAGACACAATGGTTATAGGAAGCCGTCTTCTCGTCAAGATAGCAACGCAGCTCAGCAGACGCCTTAGACAAACGACACAGCGGCTCTGTCACTTCCTTGCCAAAGGATTGCACTAAAAGAGGAAGAATCTGCTGACGCAAGCGTACGCGCAAAAAGGATGGATCTTGGTTTGTCGAATCTTCAAAAGGCTGCTCTCCCATTTCCTGCAAGCAGGTGGTAAGCTCCGCCTTTCTTACTCTTAACAAGGGACGCCACAAAGCCAGCTTTCCATGCTGAGAGACTTCTTCCATCCCGCTAAGGAGAGGCAACGACGCCCCTTCCAACAGACGTTTTAATACCGTTTCTGCTAAATCATCAGCGTGGTGTGCCAATAGCACTGCTTGGCACGCATGAGCCTCTACCAGCTCAGCAAAAAAAGTGAGCCGCTCATTGCGACAACCATCCTCAAGATTCCCTATAAGAGAAGAAGAGTCAATCTTTTTACAATGAAAAGGAAGAGAGGCAGCGCCAGCAAGCAACCGAAGCGCTTCGGACTCCCTACCACTCTCTTCCCTCCAACCATGATCCACGTGTGCCACGTGGAGGTCTAATCCCAAACGTTCACGTAAAGATAGTAAAATATTGAATAGACAAAGAGAGTCGCTACCTCCAGAAACAGCAACGAGAAGAGGAGCCCCTGAACGCCACTGTACAGCAAGGAACTTTTCTATCGCGCGCTTTAAAAAATTAAATTTACTCCCAGCTGTTTTTCTCATTTCATTTCATTATCTAAACGATTATAATTTTTCCTTATTTCACAAGTAAGGATAATCATTATGCCAACTTTATGGCGTTACTTGCTAGGGCAATATACGAAGATTTTTATCCTCTCGGTATTTTCTTTTATTGCCATCCTTTTGATTATGCGCCTAGAACAGATTGCCCGTTTTGCGGCACTAGGAGGGGCACAAAAAAAAGTATTTCTTTTTGTGCTCTACCAGATTCCTTATATCCTTCCAATCGCCATTCCTATTTCTTGTTTGATCGCCTCGGTCATTCTATTCCAGAGGCTTTCTCACACTCACGAGCTATCGGCATTACGTGCGGCAGGGCTGGCATTGCGCCAGATTGCTACTCCTATCTTTTTAGGAAGTGCTTTTCTTGTGCTCATAAGTTTTTATACCATCTCGGAGCTTTCAACGACCTCCCACTTCGCGACCAAACGGCTCACCAATGAGCTGACTTCAGTAAACCCTCTGGCTCTCCTTCAAAAAAAACAATTTCTCAACCTCAAAGAGGTATATCTCGAGATGAACACTGTTGAGGCAGGCCGCGCTTCACAAGACGTCCTTCTTGCATTCAATAACGGAAAGAACGAACGTTTAAGCGTGATCACCATCAAAGATCTCCGCTTGGATGAACCCAATCTTGTTAGCGACAGGGTCAGCTTTATCTCTAGCGTCGATGCGAAGACCCCCTACCAACACGATCAGTTACTGATTGAAAACATGGAACAGGCTGTTACTCCCGCCAACGAATTTAGCAACCTCCTCAACCCTTCACAATGGCGAATCAACAACGACTACCTCAAGCTCCCTCTTCTCATCGCCCGTCTCAAAAAACACCGTATCGAAAGGGATAAAGCCTTAAGCGCTAATGCCCCCCTGCTTGCAGCAGAAGCGAGTCAGAAAATAAAGCGCTGCTACACCGATATCCTACGACGCGTTTCTATCGCATTGGCCGCCTTCACTTTTACTCTCACGGGAGTAGCCTTTGGCATGGAGATATCCCGACATCATTCTAAGAAATGGCTTGTTTCAGTCATTGGCCTAACGGCGCTTTTTTTAACCTCTATTTTCATCGCTAAATCTCAGGACAGCAATCTTTGGCTCAGCCTTGCCTGCTACACATTCCCCCACCTGTTTATCCTCTTTTTTGCCTGCCGCAAGATGCAACAAATCAGCGGAGGGATTGAGTAACAATGCAACTAAAGATCTGGAACAGCTACGCCATCAAGGAAACGCTGAAGGTTTTCATCCTCTTCATCCTCTGCTTTTATTCGCTATATGTACTCATCGATTTCTCTCTACATATGCACGCTTTCCAACAAAACAGAGCAACCATCTCTGCACTCATCGCCTATTACAGCTACAGCTTCAGCTACCGCGCAGAGATTTTAATCCCGTTTGCACTACTACTTGCTTCGATCAAGGTGTTATCTACAATGAACGCCAACAATGAAATCGTCGCCCTCCTCGTCGCCGGGGTCCCATTGAAAAAGGTGATGCAGCCCTTTCTCCTGCTCGCCATCGCCTTTTGTGCCCTCCTCTACTTCAACCTCGAGTTTTTTCTCCCTTCTCATGCCATCAAACTGGAACAATTTGAAGAGACCTATCTACACGGAGTAACAAACAGAGCCCCGACCAAAGTACACGTCTTTCCTCTGCCCGACGACAGCACCCTCGTCTATCAGAAATACGATTTTGCTCAAGAAGCATTTTTCGACGCCTATTGGATACGCCCAAACAAAGAAATATGGAGAGCGAAATACCTCTTTCCACACACAGAAAAGCCTATAGGCCTCTTTGTCGACAGGCTCGTTCACAATAGTGCCGGACAAATCGAACGCACAGAGAGCCTTGCCGAACACCTCTTTTCCGACCTACATATTGACGAGAAACTCTTTATCGCCTCGGTCATTCCCGCCGAATACCAACCCATCTCACAACTTTGGCACGCCTACCAAAATACCAGCGACCAACTTAACGACAGAGAGATACAACTTGTCACTACCCTGTTTAAGAAAATAACCCTCCCTCTTCTTGCCCTGCTCGTCGTCGTATGCTCATTCCCCTTTTGCCTCAACTTCGAAAGGAACAAACACCCCTTTGCCCTATACTCCCTTGCAATCTTCTCTCTCGTTGCCCTCTACACACTCCTCAGTGCCACCACAATCCTCGCAGAAAACCGTATCGTCCACCCCGCTATCGCCATGTGGGCCCCCCTCTTCCTCTGCACCAGCTGCTTCGGATGGAAGTACCTGAAGCTAAGATAGTTGTCGTTAATCGGCAATTATACTTATCGCTGAAGATAGTACAATACAGTAGGTGTCTAGTAAAAAGCGGGCCAAGGGCCC
>JAFITR010000066.1 GCA_017116025.1 Simkania negevensis | reverse complement strand
AAACTTTGTTGTTTAGTTGAACGATACCTCTATTGTTATGACGCCTATCAAGGAGGATAGGTCTAGACAAAGGTAAGGAGACCATGGACAAAAAAATCATTTTTCTATTCCAGCTCATCATTATTTTCTCTTTTTTCCCTTCGTTAGCCAAAGCGGACAATCTCTTTTCTGCTCTTGCCGCAAAAGAAGAAAAAACGAAGCGACTCCATATTCATCTTGATGGAGAGGTTCTCGAAGTGAATCTCCATTCCCCGAGCACAAATATCGAATACTACCCTAATGGACGAATCAAACACATCGCCATCGATGGCATCACCATACTATACGAGATTGATTTTTACCCTGGCTATCTCAATGCACCATCACAACCATCTCTTGTCCAGCAATATACATCATACGAAAATCAGTTGCTACTCAATGGCCCCACTATCCGTTTCGATAGGAAAGGCAATGTTTTGTCTATCACACACTGGAAAATTGGAAAGTTAGACGGCGCACAAAAGATTTATAACAACGACATTGCGCTCATTGAAGAGCGCCATTATGAGATGGGGTACCCGGTAAAATTATGGAATTCCTACTATATAAATGGCAAAAAAGCAACGACAATACAATTTCCTAAAAGCATCATCGAATGGGAAAAGAGCTTGGTAGGAATGAAACATCCTCTCTCTCGAGAGCTATATAATGCACCCTTCCAACATCCTATTACCATCGAAGAAAAATGGTACGACCAAGATGGTCTACTATACAAAGCCTTCACACGTCAAGCCTGGAAGTCAGGAGAAAGCTTTACTGTACGCAACACGGGGAAAGCAACGAGCTACAATCCGTATGGCGAAATCGTACAAAAGAGAGAGGCGCCCAGCGGCACAGGAAGAGAAGAACTCTTTCTACCAGGACCGGGCTCCATCACGACAAAAAGATCAGCGTGGTTTGACAGGGACCTCTTTAATGAGACCGCTGTCACACTACCCCAAGCACCCTAAAGACCCGACTGGATAATGTCATGCATCTTAATGATGCCAACAACACGCGTATCGTCAATGACAGGCAAGACGGTAATCGGATGTTTTTGATCTTCTTCCATTTTCTTCATCGCATGCCAAGCCAAAACATCGGGAGCGATCGACCGCGGGGTTTTCAGCATAAGCTCTTCCAACGTAGCGTCCATGATCGTTGCTCCCTTTGCTTGTAGAGCACGACGCAGGTCCCCATCAGTAAAAATCCCCTTCATAGCCTTGTTCTCATCTGCCACGACCAAACAACCACAACGTTTGTTAGACAGCTCAACAAGAACATCAACGAGAAGATCATGAGGCCGGCATAACGGAACATCTTCTCCACACAACATCAAGTCTTTTACCTTCAGAGTAGCCCTCTTACCGATACTCCCCGCAGGGTGATTGGAGGCGTACTCTTCAATGCTAAAGCTCTTTGCCTTCATTAAAGCCACAGCAATAATATCGCCAAAGATCATCTGTACGGCGGCCGATGTCGTCGGAGCAAGATCAAAAGGACACAGCTCCCTCTCCACAGGGAGCTCTACAACAAAGTCGCACGCTCTGCATAAACGACTCTCCTTGTTGCACACAATAGCGACAAGGAAGACCCCTTTGTTGCGTAAGAAAGGGACAAGATGCAACAACTCCTCGCTCTCACCACTCTTGCTCATAAAAACAAATACGTCCCCTGCATGAACAATACCCAAATCCCCATGCAAAGTATTAGTAGGAGAAAGATATGACGCTTTCGTCCCCAAAGAGACCATCATCGTAGCAACTTTCTCTGCAACAAACCCACTCTTGCCAATCCCTGAAAAAAATACCGTCCCATGACAACTCAGCAGGCGCTGCACCAACTCCTCAACAACATTTGCATCAATAGAGTCAAAGAAACCATTTACCAAACGGCGTTGCTCAACAAACAAATCTTTTATCATAAAAGCCCTTCAAACTAATTGAAGTAATTTATTATTGTAATATAGTATACTATTATTCACTATAACAACACAACAACGTCGAACTGCATCGGTATTATATTTTTTATGACCCCTCCTATTTCTCCCCTTTTTAACACTCTTATTGCTGCCAATTTTACCCAGCCTATTAAATTAAAAGCCGCTCCTGCCGCCAACGGCAGCACACCCTTAGCTACTGCCGAAGATCAAGCCAGGCGTCCAGAAAGCACCAAAAGAATGATTGCTCGATTTGCTTCAATAGTTACCACTATTTCTCTTCCCGATCTTATTAATCCAAGTGAACATACACATATATCTCCATCTTTTCAATGGCGCTATACAAAAATGCGCTATCATCAAATAAAGCTCCCATCAGAGGACAAGCCTTATTTCACCTGCTTGGTTGCTGATAACGAAACGGGATATCTTGCTGTTCTTAAATATTACGATACACATCAATCACAGGCACAAGAAGAAGCGCAATGCTTGAGGCGATGCAGAGGATCACAGTTTGTCCCTCACCTCTACAGTTCATTTGTGGCGTCGCAACAAGTAGGAGAACCTCCGGAAAGTAGATGGGAAAAGTATGTGGGTA
The DNA here is from genome assembly GCA_017116025.1 of Simkania negevensis. Taxonomy (GTDB): domain Bacteria; phylum Chlamydiota; class Chlamydiia; order Chlamydiales; family JAFITR01; genus JAFITR01. The sequence goes on along the minus strand of JAFITR010000066.1, from coordinate 5,648 downwards.
TACTTCTCGAATACCCTCGAGAGAAATCGTTATCCGATTACATGCCTCGCATTCATAATTGTTCCGAAGAGGTACAACGGAAAACATGTGACCACTATCTTCACGAACTAAATAACGCTATTACCTTTCTACATACGAAAAACATTATTCACGGAGCCATTACACCAGATAATGTGCATGTAACACACAGCGGCAAAATAAATCTGAGCGAATTCACTTATGCTCAATTCACAAGAAATGGTCAAATGTGCACAGGCACACTTGGCTCTACTACGATATATACAGCTCCTGAAGTCATTAAAGACGAGGGATACACCTGTTCCGCTGATCTCTGGAGCTTTGGCATCATAGCGTGTAGGCTATTGATAGGGCCTCGTTTTGAAGAACTCGTCCTAGAGACAATGAAACGGGAAAACAAAAAAAATCTTTGGGAGGGGGTTCTTGCCGCAAAAAAAAATATTTTAGAATTAGCACCTGTCAGATGGAGAGAGGTTTTAGAGAGGCTCTTGGAAGAACGTCCGGCCATTAGATCCACAATTATAGGACATTCTACCCTGCGCCAGCAACCAGAATCCAGTCGATTTACCCTCACTCCTGCATTATTAACACAGCCCAAAGTGCTCACAGAAGAATGGAGCTCTTTCGGATCAACAAATAACTTGATAGGACGGGCGGCAGCAGCCCCATCAGATCTCACATCACCTCCACTTGTTCTCTCGGAGGAAGCCGTCTCCCAAGAGAGCAGTACAGTCGTAAGTTCCGACCTCACCTCATCAAGCCTCTGAAAATAGTAATTGGTGAATCAAAGTGTTACCTATGTTGGTGAACTGGACCACCGATTACTCAGGGTTGTTTTTTTTTTGCGCATCCTGTAAAATATTTTCGACAAAAACTGTTGTTTTCGAGGAAAGAGATGGAAACACTGCCTTTTTACGCCATTGCAATGGTAGGAATTTTTTTACTCGGCTATGTGGCGATCATTTTTGAGCACACGCTAAAAATCAATAAAGCGGGAGTTGCTTTATTGATGGCTGCGCTCTGTTGGATGTTTTATTTCATTTCTCATCAGGGGGATGTATCGCTGACCAGCACACTAGGTTCCCATCTCTCTAGTGTCAGTGAGATCGTCTTTTTCTTATTGGGTGCGATGACCATTGTCGAGCTTGTGGACTCGCACAAAGGGTTTGCAGTGATTACTCGCTTCATCCAAACACGCTCGAAAAGGAAAATGCTTTGGATTGTGGGCTTCCTCACCTTCTTTTTATCATCGCTACTGGACAATCTGACAACGACAATTTTGATGGTTTCGATCTTGCGTAAGCTGATTCCTGAGAGCAAAGACCGTTTGGTTTTTGGTAGTATGGTGGTGATTGCCAGTAATGCAGGAGGGGCTTGGACGCCCATTGGAGACGTAACGACGACGATGCTTTGGATTAATGGGCAAGTAACGACGTTTTCTATCATCAAGTCACTTTTTATTCCGAGCCTGGTATGTCTATGCGTTGCTTTAGGACTCCAAAGCTTTTTTTTCAAAGGGGTGCTCTCTCCCGCTGTACAAGGGAAAGACGAGATGGCACTCTCCTCTAAAAAGGAGAAAGAGCCTGGTGCTCTACTGATTTTTATTGTTGGGATGGCAGCACTCATCTTTGTTCCCATTTTTAAAGCACTGACCCACCTACCTCCTTTTATGGGAATGCTTGTCGGTATGGGCATTATGTGGTTGGTGACCGATCTAATTCACAGCAAATACCACAACAGAAGTCACCTCCGCGTTCCGTATATCCTCTCTCGTATCGACACCTCTAGCGTCCTGTTTTTTTTAGGAATCCTTCTTACCATCAATGCATTAGAAGCTCATGGACTTCTTGAGAAGGTTGCTTACCTCCTCGACAAACACATCGGTAACGTTGGAGTGATCGCCACAACGATAGGGCTGGCTTCTGCCGTCATCGACAATGTCCCTCTCGTAGCAGCAGCTATGGGGATGTACGACCTTGCATCCTATCCCACCAATGACACCTTATGGGAGCTCATTGCCTACTGTGCAGGCACGGGAGGCAGCATCCTCATCATCGGATCGGCAGCAGGAGTGGCTTTTATGGGGATGGAAAACGTCTCTTTTATATCGTATTTTAAGAAAGCCTCTCTTATCGCCACGATCAGTTATTTCGCTGGCATCATCACCTACCTTGCTACTAACGCCCTCCTGGCTTGACGGAAGACGAACAGGGCAAAGAAGAGGTTCCACGCCAGGGTCGGCAAGAAAAAAACAATGCCCCCTTGGTAGGTGGGCGATAGAATGGGGATATTTGACGACGGATTGCGCCCTCTCTGCTCAATGCGTGCTAGGTTAAAAGCATAGAGAGCTTTTTCAGACTGCTCTTTACGGGCTTCACCACTCTCTGCAGGCTCCTCCCCCCCCCACTCCCGGATAAGATATCCGCTCCATGCAGTCTCAAGAAGCTGCCTCTGCTCCTTGGCCCCTCCTTGAAGCGGCCTCTCGAGGTAATATTTTGCAAGGTATTGCTCAGAAGGGAAGAGGGAGGAATCAACGGGCTTGGGATGCGGATGTACACTGTTTACAGAGAATATACCGCTGAGTAGAATGAGAATAGGTAGAAGCCATACTGCCTGTTGAGCTCCTGAGACACGCAGCAGCAAGAAAATGCTAACGGCGAAGGAGAGCAATACCCACATACGAGTGAACGGGGAAGGCAGAAAAGCCACGTTCGTTATACCCTGCCACACCTTAGCAAAAAACGAAGCATGAGCCCTTTGCTGGAACAGCTGATACTGCTCTCCTATAGTATCCTTAACCTCTCCAGGCAGCTGTTTAAAACGTACAGCATTGTGACGAAGTTGCTCTTTCTGAGCTTGAGCAATAGTGCTATTACCCTCCACAAGTAAGCTATCGCCCAACACAGTACGATAAAGCAACGATTCCGACTTCTCCCACAGGTATTCACCCGTGAACGGATAAAGAATATTCCAACTTAAATAACACAAGACAAAACAGAGATGTAGAACAACAACAACACGTACAGCAATATTCCGACGCAACACAAACCTCCCCATACCATTATCCCAAGGCAAAGACAAACAAGGTAACGGCAAAGACAACGAAAACAGGAACCTTGACACGTTCGAAGCCCCATATCTTATATGCAACGTTACATATTGCCAGGGTGATCGCCGCAGGATAGATCACTTCTACAATAGGCGTAAGGATTTTGGAAATACCAGCAAAATCGAGGTTAGAGAAGGCAAAAGAGATGGCAAGAGTGACGAAGATGGAGAAGAGATAAGGCATACGTTTTTTAAACAGCTCATAGTGAAGAGCATCAGAAAAGACGACTACCTCTGCCACAACAGTCGTGATACAAGCAAAAAAGAGTGTCGCTATCACGATACTCCCTCCACTTGTTCCTAAAAAGGAAACAACAATGGCTCCAAGGAGTTCGGCAGGGTTTGCTACCGAAGAGAGGGAAGCTGCCTTGAAAGAAGCGATCGAGATCAATCCCGCATAAATCACCATAAGTAAAAAAGCAGCAAGAATTCCCCCTTTGAGCGCTATAGCAACCCTCCCCTTCTTCTCTGTATAAGACGGCAACAGAGGATCCTTCCCCTCTATCTTCCTCCCTTTTTTTAACGCATAAATGACAATACTGGAGTAGAAAAGAGCCGCAACAAAATCAAGAGTATTATATCCCCATATAATGCCTTCTGTTACAGCATGAAGCTTTGCCACATCAAACTGAGGAGCGGTAGCATGACCGATGAAGCCGAATACGATCGTCATCACGAGCAGGGCAAGAAGGATGGGAGATAGAATATTGCCCATAATGTTGAGAAGGTTCGAGCGCTTGATTACAAGGAGGAAAATCAATATGCAAAAAGCAGCGCTAAAGGGAAGCAAAGATATTTGTGGAAAGTAGAGATGTATCGTCGCATAGGAAACGGCAATAATACGCGGGCTCGCTCCAAAAGGTCCCAAAATAGAGACAAAGAGGGCAATAAGTAGCCATCCAGGAATTTTCCCTAAGCGCAGAAAAAAGGTTTTATAGTTGCCATCATATAACAGCATGGCAATCACACCAAACAGAGGCAAGAGCACGGCAGTAGAAATAAATCCGAGAAAAGCAAAAAAACTTTCATTCCCATAGTCTCTACCAAGGAGAAGAGGGAAGACGATGTTGCCTGCTCCAAAGAACATAGAGAACATTGCCATCCCAACAGAAAACGCGCGTGTATGGCTCTTTAACATCGAAGATCTCTATACTTTAAGAATTCATCGCATTCAACATGGCAGCAACTACCTCTTTTTCGTAATAAGATGGGGATGAAAAGCACTGCGGATTTTATAGATCGTAAAGGCATGGATTTTTTTTTCTCCTCCACCCCCCTCGTCAAGACGGAGGAAGGATTTATTTGTATGATAGGCGTTGACAAGGCTACGGTAGGAAGTGATCCCTCCAAATACCTCGGAGATAGGCAGTTCATGAACTTTGCCAAACCCAGAACTATACCCTCTAGCCTCAAGAATACGATTTTTCCTAAGATCACTAACGACTAACACATGGCCAGGATAGATAATCAAATCACCTTCGCGAATCGACTCACCCTTTTTTAAAGGCTCTAAATATTTCGCTGCTGTCGTCGTATTCATATAAAAGTAGGGGATTTCACAAACCTGTGCAGCAGCAAGGATAATCGAAGAGCAGTCAAAACCCGTCTTTACACCCGCCTTGCCTTCTATACTGCCTCTATTTTGCTCCAGCCGCGTCCAACTTTTTCCACCAAGGACATATGGGATATACCCCGTTTGCCTATTAGACCAACTCTTCAATAGAGCGACAAAGTGATGTATTTTTTCTTCATGAGTACGATGGCGATGGACAATACACTGCTCCTGCGGGATTGCCATTGTCATCATTTTCTCTGCCGAGGGATCCAACACAGCAACAAAATAGCTCTTCTTGTTGTCTGAGTAGCCGGTAGAGACAAAACGTGTCCCCACGCTGAACACCCGCCCGGACTCTTTTTCTTGAAAAGGCAACTGCAAAACAATCACGTTCTTGGCAGCTTCTATACTTTTTGGATGACGGTAGTTCACAGGAGAAGGGAGCAAGGAAGTCGTAATCCCTCGCTTTTCCAACGTCTCCACAGGTATTACATTGCTCTTCAAAGTCCAAAACAAGGAATGCCGACTCTTTTCCCCATGTGGAGTAAAGAAGACGTTGGCCAGCTCTACCCTCACCTCAGGTCCCTCTTCTTCCCAAATGTAGACAAGCTCGTTAAACAACACTTGGTGCGCACGCAAAGCAGGCTTGCTTGTGCTACCACGGCTCAAAGGCAACTCGTTATATGCTTTTTTTACATCCACCCCAGCACGTGCCTTCTGCATCGGAGAAAAGACGAGATCAGCAACGGGAACAACAACGACGCTACGCAACGGCGTATCCAACTTTTTGCCATGTAACGACAAGGGAAGGCAAAACAAAATAAGAGAGAGCAAAGAATAAGACAACAATCTCTGTGACATAAATATCCAGGTCAAAACAACGATAAAAAGAGGACCATTCTTAAAGAACCCCCCCTAATTTGCAAGAAGAGATTGGGCTTTGGCTAACTGTTTATAACGTGAATTC
>JAFITR010000065.1 GCA_017116025.1 Simkania negevensis | reverse complement strand
CTGTTTTGCGTCACTTACGTCAACTACCGTCTGATGACGGGGATGGTGAGGATGAAGGTGGATCCCTCTCCTTCTTCTGACGTTACCTCTATTTTCCCACGCAGTTTTTTTGCGGCGGTTTTTACGATAGAGAGTCCAAGTCCTGAGCCGCCCAGCTTTCTTGAGTGTGCTCTGTTGACGGTATAGAAGCGTGTGAAGATGAGGTCGATGTCCTCTTCCGGGATGCCTATCCCTTGATCTTTGACAGCGATGGTCATTGCCTTTGTTGACCGTTTGATGTCGAGAGTGATCTGTGCAGGGGCAGCAGAGTATTTCGCTGCATTAGCAAGGAGGTTGATCAAGGCGAGTTCTATTAGGTCGGGATCGGTGATGAAAAACACCCCCTTACCTTGTGGGGCGTTGATCGTTAATTGGGCTGTGGGGTAGAGGTTTTGGATGGTGTGGAAGCATCGTTGGGCGAGTTCTCTGATGTTTACTTCGACGAGGCGTGAAGCCGGCAGCTCTTCTGTGTCAGAAAGGGTGAGTAGATTTTTGATCAGCTTGGTCATCCTCTCGCAGTTGGAGACAATTTTTTGGGTGATGTCGAGCGATGTTGCCCTTGGGAGGTCTGGGTGGTCGTGAAGCGTTTCGGCAAAGCCCCTGATGATGGTGATGGGGGTTTTTAACTCGTGGGAGGCGTTGGCAACAAAGTCGCTACCCATCTTTTCTACCCGGTGCTGTTTGGTCTTGTCTTGTAGTATGAGGATGGCGCCCATATTGCTGTTTTGAGGGATGGCAATGGTGTGGACGAAAATATCCCGCGGGCCGTCCAAAATAAACTCGTCAGCGACGACACTGTTTTCTTTTTGCGATATTTCTAGAAGTTGGTGGCATTCGCTTTGGTTGACGTTAGAGAAGGGCTTGTTGTAGATCTCCTCTTTCGTTGTGCTGAGCATTGTTACTGCTACAGAATTTGCATAGGTGACGGTCATCTTTTTGTCTACGGCGATAACGCCTTCAAGAAGAGTCTCTAGGATAGCTTCCTTCTCGTTACGTTCTCTGACGAGTGTATCAATCTGCGCGTCTATGCGGTCTGTTAGCCTGTTTAGAGTGTCTGCCAGCTTGCCAAGGTCGCCCTCCCTGATGACACCAGGAAGTTTGATGGCGGGGATGCGGTCGACAGCGCCTTGTTGGTATGGTTTTATTGCGTTGATGATCTGTTGGATGGGACGTGTCATGTGATGTACAACCATCCAAGTCATCGCTCCAAAGAGGAGTAGCACCAGTGCGCCTAGGCTTAAAAAACCTGTCTGGAAGTCGTGCACTAACGACTCGATTTGTTTGAGAGGGTAGATGATTTTGAGGTGTAAGGCATCTCCTTTGAACTCGAATGGTACGACGAGGAATGCGGCGTTGACGTTGAGGGAGGGAAGGTATTCTTCGCCATATTCAGGCGTGTCAGGGTCTAATTGGCGATCCGATACAGGGACAATCTCTTTGTCTAGGGGGTAGGGGAAGCGGGAGTCGAAAAGAACCTTCCCTGTTGCATTGTATACGGTAAAAGCGAAAGAGAAGATGCGTTGTCTTTCGCGCAGAATGTCATACAAGTCGTGATAGCTTGTTGCCTTGCCGATATCGGAAAGGAGTTCTTTCGAGCGCTCTTCGAGCGACTGGTTGATGATACGATCGACAGAGCGTTGGACAAAAGGAAAGAGGAGAATGAGGAGGAAGGCAAAAGCGATGACGTAGACGATAAAAATTTTTCTGACAAAGCCGATCATCGTTCAAAAGCTCGCGTTTCTATTGATCTGCAGTTATTTATTCATTTTTAACGCAAAGACGCGAAGATCGCAAAGAAACGCAGAGAAAAAAGAGAGTATTTTGTTAAGGAACACCTTTTTTTCTCTGCGTTTCTTTGCGATCTTTGCGTCTTTGCGTTTCATTTCGTTGTCTCGTTAACTTTCTGTGCCTTTGCGTTTCTCTGTCCATAGTGAGTCGCTCATACCCTGTGACCAGAGATTGTTTTAATGTGCTGTTCCTAGGACGGAGTAAACTGTAACGGGTTTGTTGAATCCTTTGCACGCAATCGTTCTCGGTTCGCTGACGATGATTGTTTTTCTGACGTCAGGTTCGTTTAACGTATCCGTTGTGATGAGGATCTCCATCGGTGCTGCTGCGCTACACAATCGGGCGCCGAGGTTGACGTTGCTGCCCAGGACGGTATAGTTGAGTCTGTTTGTGCTGCCCATGTTCCCCGCGACAACTTCTCCTGTGTGGATGCCGATACCGATGTCGATGGAAAACTGTCCACTTTTCTCGCGCATCACATCCCATCTTTTTAATTCGTCAATCATAGTGATGGCAGTGTTGATGGCGTGTAGGGCGTGGTTGTCGAAAGCGACAGGAGCGCCGTAGAGGGCCATGATCTCGTCGCCAACATATTTGTCGATCACCCCTCTGTTGTTGTCGATCACCGTGGACATGCGTGTGATGTAGGCGTTAAGGAGGGTGATGATTTGTTGTGGAGGCATCTCTTGCGTCATTGCTGTGAACTGTCTGATGTCGGAAAAGAGGACCGTGACCCGGCGCGTTTCTCCTCCAAGCTGAATCTCGCCTCCGTTGAGAATCTCTTCGGCGATTTCTTTAGAGACGACTTTGTTCAATAATCCGCGGATTTTCTCTTTTTCCTGTAGCCCTTTGATGGTGTTGTTAAAGGTCTTTGTTAAATGGGCAACTTCTGAGCAATCCACCATTGAACTAGGCAGCTCTACTTCTATGTAGTTCCCTTCTAGAATGCCGCTGGTGGCGCGTTCTAGGGAGGTGAGCGGTCGTGTTATGCGGTTAGAGATGATGATGATGAGGGCGATGGTAGCACAGAAGACGACGGCGATGATGATGAGGAGGTTTGTGGAGAATTTTCCTATTGTGTTGTAGATATCGTTGTGTGCGGCGTTGATGATCGCGTGCAACTCCTGTTTTTCGATGATGGCCCCATCAAAGTGGTCAGGAAAGGCTATTTTCTCCTTCCAAATCTTCCCTTGTTGAATGATGGTTTGTGTTATCTCACTGTCTGCTTTCTCTAGGTCATATACAACGAGCAGACGTGGGATAAAGAAGAGTAGGATGGCACCGAGGAAGATGATGAATCCGATGGAGATGATGAGCTGGTGCTTTAATTTCATCAGTTTTATGGCCCAGGTAAGATCGTCTGGTTGTTCCTCTCTTTGTACTCTTGGATCCTTTCCATCCCTTCAACGGAGCGGTAGTCGAGGATGAGTTTGGGGACGATGTCGCCTCCTGGCTGTTTGACAGCATTGTACGATAATATGACGGACAGTTCATTGAGTGTGTCTTTGATGCGGTAGAAGAAGAATGTATTGCCGCGTTTGAGGGCGTTGGTGACAGATCTCTCTGTTGCCGCTGTGTATTCATCTTGTTTGAGCATGGCAAGATGTGCTCTGAGAAGGTCGTCGATCGATTCTTCTTTCTCTTCAACGACGAAACGTTTGCCTAGAGATTCTAACAGCTGTGTGCGCAAGACGAGGAAGTTCTCGTAGGTGGGGGAGAAGGAGAAGTTCATCGTAACAAGCCCTCCTTGGAAGTAGATCATATACGACTTGCCATCTGTTGCCCAAAAGGAGGAGGGAACACCCTGGTAGGCGTATGTTTGTACAACAGAGTGAGAACGGATAGGTTTCTCTTCTCTTATGGAAGTGAGCCCCTCCTTTTTGAGGACGAGAGCGATCTTCTCCGGACTGTCGCCAAAGGTCACACCAAGGACGTTGGGCTCGGGAGGTGGCATGGGGCGTAAAGTAGTGGTGCCGCCGTTACCCGTCCCCTCATTGTTGAGTGATGGATAGAGTTGGCCAAAGACCCTCGAAGTGATCCCTGGGATGGTGATCCCCGGAATGATCCCTTGTGCGATGGCAAAGCATGTTCCCAGCAGCAACAGGTAGCGCATCATGGCTGTTGTCCCTCCTCATTTTCTTCGTGATATTCTTCTTCTTTGTTCTCTTCTTCTTCTTCACTCCCTTCCTCTGCCACGCTTTCTTGTGGAGCGGCATGTTTTTTGTGTGCGACCATGAATCTTAGGAAGAGAGCTTTTATCTCTGGAGAGAGAGTGTCAAACGTGGTGGCGACGATGACAAAATTGTCGGGTTTAGACATGCTTTGTTTGATGGTGGTTTGGCAGGAGATCTCCTCGCCTTCCAAAGAAAAGCTGAGGACGATGGGGTCCCCTTTCCTTAACGGCTTGGCCATCCCTTTGGCGACGAATTTGCAGTCTGTTGTCGTCAGCGAACGGATGACGATGGGGTATTCGTACGTTTCCTCTTCCTCCTCGTCACCGTCGGAGCATAAAATCGTTCCGTTGATATTGATGATAGGGGGCAGGGGATAGCGTTCTATCTGGTCAGAATGTCTAAAGTAGAGGCGTTCTTTTAACAACTCTTTACGTACGGCGATGCGTGAGGGAAAGGAATATTCGGCGTCTTTACGCCGCAGAAACGAGACTTCAATGGGTGCTTTTTCCAGAGTGGAGAGGGAGGTGGCGATCACCTCGTCTGTCGAAAGTTCTGCTATGAGAAAAAACTCCTCGTTGCTGATGATTTTCGTGTTGAAAATGTACTCTTGCTCAGCGCGTTTGTCCCAGTAAGAGATGGTGATGGGGTAGTTCTTGGGTAGGCTGCGCGAGTTTGTCATCGTTTTGGTTTTAAAAGTGTGGGTTAGGCACAACTTCTGCCTGATGCTGCCGATGATGGCCGAATGGTGCAGGATCCTGTCGATTGTAGACTCTTCATATTCGTTGTAGTGGGCGATCCTCTGGGAAAACTGGTCGAACTCGTAGCGTTCCATGAAAACCTTTAACGGGTCGTCGATGTTGAAGATTTTGACAAAGCGGCGGATGTGGCGTACTTCGTTGCCGCGCAAGCCTAGCCCTTCGCACATCCGGTTGAATTTCGACCAGCGGTAGTAGCGCCAGAGAAGGTAGGCGAGTCCAGCGAGGATTAGCAGTACGATAATGATGGCAATAATGTAGACAAGGGCGGGATTTGTACCCCGCTCAAACAGTAGGCCAGGAGGAATCTTTTGAGCGATGAAGGCGTGTGAAGCGACGGACATTGTATCGCCTTGGCTTAGTTCAACTTAATTGCTAACTTACACAGCAGCAGCACAAAGGACAAGTTTTTTATTTTCGGATCGAATAGTATACGTGCAGTCTATTTCTGTGGAGGTGTTATGTCAGAAGAGTACAGCAGGCGTTTGAAAGCCGTCGGGGCGATGATAAAACGCCACGCTGTCGATGCCCTGTTGATTGAAGAACCTTGCGACCTATACTACCTGACAGGCTTGACTCTTTCTTTAGGGAAGATCTTAGTCGACAAAAAGGGGAAGGCGCACCTCTTTGTCGATCCACGCTATTACAACCTCTGTCGTGCTAAGAGCCCCCTCGCAGTAGAGAAGTTGGAGAGCTTCTTCGATTGTGCCAAAAAAAGCGTGGGCAAGGGTGCGCGCTTGGGTTTTGAGTCGAAAAGAACAACCTATGCAAGCTATGCCAAACTTAAGAAAGAGCTACAAGGTAGGACGCTGGTGCCTCTCAATGAGACGATGGCGGTAGTGCGTAGCATTAAAGACGAAGAGGAGATAGAAAAGTTACGTGCGGCAGCAGAGCTGACAGTAGGAGGGTTTGAATACGTACAAAGTATCCTTGACGAGGGCATCACAGAAAAAGAGGTGGCGCGTCAGCTAGAAATCTTCTTATTGCAGAATGGTGCAGAAGCGATGGCGTTTGAAACCATCGTCGCTTTTGGTAAAAACAGCGCATACCCACACTACCGCCCTGAAGATGTGCCGCTTGTAGATAACAGTCCCATCCTCATCGACTTCGGTATCGTCCTCAACCACTACCGTTCGGACACCACACGTATGCTCTTTTTTGGCGACGTCGACCCCGAGCTGCAGCGCGTGTATACTGTCGTATGTAATGCCTTGCTCAAGGCTGTCGAGATAGCACGCCCCGGCGTTAGCAACAAGATGTTGGACAAAGAGGTGCGCGACTATATCGCTGCTGAAGGGTATGGCGATGCTTTCCTACATAGCCTTGGACATGGCATAGGGATAGAAACTCACGAAATGCCCCATATCAGCAGCAGCCCCCATGCAGAAGAGGTAACGCTGGAACAAGGGATGGTCTTTACCATCGAACCCGGTATCTACCTCTCCGATAAAGGCGGTGTGCGCCTAGAAAACACCGTTGTCATCGACGAAGAAGGGTGCGAAGATATCACCGGCATCCCCCTCCTGCGTTTCAAAGGGGGCGGTTAACGAGGCATCGGAAGGCGGCTAACGAGACACCGGAGGGAAACGCAAAGACGCAAAGAACGCAGAGAAGCGCAAAGAAAAAGAGAGGTAGCGGTTTAGATAGCTACGAAAAGGAACAAGATACGCAGGATGGTAAGATATGCACAGGATAGCTACTTATGAGGCAGGAGGTATCTGGGTGGTTACCTTTTATCTACAACATCTTCTTTCTTTGCGCTTCTCTGCGTTCTTTGCGTCTTTGCGTTTCCTTCCGGTGTCTCGTTAACCGCCCCGTTAACCGCTCCCAAAAAGTTTAGCAAGGGCCGTGCTTCCGACACATACCATCGTCGGGGCCCCTAGAGGGCTGATGAAAGGCGACGGCCCCCGCGCTAGCCTGTCGACAAGCCCCTGTGCTTGTTGTAGATCAAACCGCTTCTTACGCCGCACATACGCTCGTACAGCGACAACAGCGAGGCGTTGAACGCGCTCTTCTTGTCCAAACTTCCTCGGATCGCGCCCTTTGTGCAGGTCTTCTACGACCTCGACAACAAAGTCGGTGATATCACCGATGTCGAACGTTGCCGGTATACCGTCGACGATGAAGCTGCTGCCTCCTAGGCTGCGCACGCTGAGTCCTATCGCCTGCAGCTCCTCTTGCAGCCCTTCAACAACTTGCGCCTCTGCTTTCGACAGCTCGAGAGTGATAGGAAAAAGTAGCTGTTGGATGGCAACACCCTTGCCTGATGTTGTGTCGATGAGAGTATTGTAGAGGACGCGCATCTGGCAGGCACGCTGGTCGACAAGGACAATACTTTCCTCTTCCGGATCATACCCCGGCAGCCCATCAAGAAGCCCTTCTCCTTTGCAGATAAAGTAGTCAGCAAGTGTTGCTTGTACACGCAGTTTCCAGAGAGGGAGGTCCGACGATGTGATCGAAAAGAGAGTGGGGGCGGTTGTTGGTGTAGAAACAACTTCCTCTTCAATGCCGGGGACGGTGGCGTCTAGGCCCCATTTCGGCGTGGGGAAGGCGTCGTCAGTGAATGCTGCCGTTGGTGCTGGCGCTGCAGGCGAGGGGAGGGAGGCGTTAGTAGCGGCTGGGGTGGTGGTATTGCACAGCGCGCTGTCGACAGCGCCCATGAGGAAACGTGCAAGGGCGCCTTCCCCATGGAGACGTACCTCGCGCTTCTGCGGATGGACGTTGACATCGACAGCCCCTTCACCAAGGGTGAGGTAGAGGACGAAGAAGGGGAAGCGTCGAGGTTCGAGGCGTGTGGCGTAGGCGTCAGCGACAGCTTTCGAAATGAACGGCGAACGTACAGCGCGCTTGTTGATAAAAAGGTGCTGTCCTGTCCTGTTCGGACGCGTCTCTGTCGGGTCGAGCACAAAGCCGTTCAAGCCAAAAGCTCCTTCGCTGCTTTCGACAAGATGCGCTCGTTTTAGAAAGCTCTTCCCCAATACGTCGCCTATACGCAAGCGTAGTGCATCAGCCCCTTCGCCATAGGCAGGGGTAGAGAAAAACTCCTTGTCGTCGATCACTAGACAAAATTTTACGTTGGGATGTGCCAAGGCAAGCAGTGATACTACCTTGACAATCTCCCCACTGTCGTAACGCAACGAGCGCTGAAACTTCCGCCTTACCGGTGTATTATAAAAGAGTGACTTCACCTCCACCGTTGTCCCGCGCGCACGAGCACACACCGAACACCCCATCAGATTGCCTCCCTCGACACTGATGAGCGTGCCTTCCCTGCCCTCGGTAGATGTCGTTAACGTAAATTTCGACACCGAAGCGATCGATGGGACCGCCTCGCCACGAAATCCCATCGTCAGCACGCTATCGAGATCGGAAAGGGCACGTATCTTCGACGTAGCGTGCCGCTCCAGACAGAGCAGTGCGTCGTCGCCGTTCATCCCTATACCGTCGTCGGCAACACGTACCAGCTGCCGGCCCCCCGCTTTGATCTCGATAAAAATCTCGCCAGCAGACGCGTCAAGAGCGTTCTCCATCAACTCCTTCACCACAGAAGAAGGGTTCTCTATCACCTCGCCAGCAGCAATCTGGTTGATCGCCCTCTCGTCTAATATACGTATCTTTGATGCCATAA
>JAFITR010000064.1 GCA_017116025.1 Simkania negevensis | reverse complement strand
TTCATCGCTCGTTTATGGGTATTATTGTAGGCCTAGCAAGCTGAGGACGCTTTCACGATTGAACTTGTACATGTCGCTAGCCATTTTGAGCCCAACTTTTTGTTGGAGTCCATACAACTCAACGGCCCGAAACAAAGAGGGGAGGTCCGTTCCTGCTGTGATATCTGCAGCAGCATAGAGAGCATTGGCTGTGTTGATTGCTGATTCGGTGCGGATGTTGATAGCAGATGCTGTGTTGCTAACCGCTGTCCGCTGAAAGATCGACTCCTCTACCGCTTCGTTAATATTCGTAAGAGCCGCTTCTGCCCCTGTTTGCGAAGACAAGTCGATGTTGGCAATCTTATCAAGAATCAGTTGTCCGTTTGGATTTTGGAAAGAGAAAGAGCTGCCGCCAATGTTGGTTTCTACTTGACCCCCTTGAAGGATCGCTTGCTTGTTGAATGTACTGTTGTTGACAACATCCGTAATGTCCTGCGAAATCTGTTGCGCAAGCGTCTGCAGATCCTCTCTTCTTTCCGATCCAGTTAGTCCCTGCACTGCCTCGAAAGCAAGTTGCCGTAGCCCTCCTAGATGGTCAGAAATCGTTTCTAAAGCGTTTGAGGTGACGTTAGCCCTGCTAAAGTTGAGCCTCCCTGTTACTTTGCCCGTCTCTGCTATTGTTGCCTGATCGGTCAGCCTGTCGGCAATCGAAAGCGTTGCCGCATTTGGAAAAGAAACCGGCGAACGAAAAAAACCGTTCGACTCCTTCGAACGCAAGCCCAGACTTGAACTTCTGTTAAAAAGACGGGCGAGTTCAATTGAAAAATCTGACATGGCTCAACCTCTACTAATTTTTGGCAGACAAACTAGTATTAATTATGCAACTTTGTTGCCAAAGTATGGTTTTTTATTTCTAATTATATATTACTGGAAATTAGTTTGTTGTGTTTATTCGTGTAGATAAAAACATTAATAAACAATATGGAAAACC
The DNA here is from genome assembly GCA_017116025.1 of Simkania negevensis. Classification (GTDB taxonomy): domain Bacteria; phylum Chlamydiota; class Chlamydiia; order Chlamydiales; family JAFITR01; genus JAFITR01. The sequence continues at coordinate 7,435 of JAFITR010000064.1, read as the reverse complement.
GTAATATTCAACAATTGGGTAGAGTCGTGTGGAGTAATTGGGCACGGTTTTGTTGCACAATTCACGTAATTGGTCACGAGGTGCGAGAATTCGCGTTGCCTCCCCTATAAATAGTGAATTCATATGGACTGGTGATTGATAGATAGTGATCCTCTCTATCTTTCCATCGTGCTTATCTTGTTCCTTTCCGCGGCGATTTAAACCATTGTAAGGCTTTAATTGCGTGTTATTTCCGTTTTTTACGGAAGCGGCCTACGATGAGCAGCAGCAGCCCTACTGAGACGAGGCCACCGAGGAGGATACCTGGTTTTTTGGAAAGATTGCGTGTGAGTTTTTTGATTCGTGCCAGGAGGGAGAGGTCCACCCTGTTTTGTGCATAGAGAGGCAGTTCTTGTATAGCGTTTACATACGCGGTGGAGAGTTTAATCGATCCCACTTTTTGACCTGCTTCGATCGGTAAAGTGAGGGGATCCCAGAAGAGCGTTGCTTGAAAATCCGCCTCTTCTGCAGGGTAGTATTCGATGAGGAGGTCTTCTCGTAAAAATGTCTTTAATGGAGCGTTTGCTTCTTTAAGTTGAAGTGTATAGGGCTGTTCCCCTTTGGAGAGGAGTCTTTTAGCGAGTTTGGGTTGTTCGAATGCGGCATCGAAGAGCTTGATGCAATCTTGGTATGTTTCGTTGCGTTGTGCTTTGAACACCACACAGATGAGTGTACGCCCATCTTTCTCTGCTGCTCCGACAAAAGTATGGCCTGCTTTAGAATGATAGCCCGTTTTAACTCCGATCGCATGGGGGTAGTAGTATTGTCCTGGCTTGATCAACTTGTTGTTGTGGTAGAGCATGCTAGTTTCTTGCTTGTTGGTCTTGGGCCGTTCCCAGCGCTTTGTCATGACATAAGTACGGAAAGCAGGAATTTTGAGCGCCTCTTTTGTAATCAAAGCCAGCTCCTTCGCTGTTGTCATATGGTTGGGATGGTGGAGGCCATGCGGGTTGGTGAAGTATGTTTTTTCTAGGCCTAGATCGTCTTTTAGATAGCGGTTCAGCTCGTCAACGAAAGCGGGGATATCGCCTTTGCCAAAATATTGGGCGATGCAGTTGGCTGCGTCATTGCCAGAGTTGATCAAGAGTCCGTTCAGCAAGTTGTGTAAAGAGAAGACCTCACCACGTTTGATGCCTATGTGTGTGCCATCGGTTTCATTCCAGTAGGAAGGAGCTTTGTAGTTAGAGCGAATCTTTAATTCAGGAGAAATCGATGCCACTGCTTCTTGCTCAGCAGTAACGAGGGTGTATAGGTGATCTGCTGCATGTGTCAAAGTATAAAGAGCCGTGGCAATCTTCGTCGTACTCCCCGGGGCCATCTGCTTCTCCCCATTTTTCTCATAGAGAATAACCCCTGTTTTTGCATTCATTAGCAACCCTGCTTCAGAGGCAATATCGATATGCAAAGGTTCAGAGTCTAAAGAAGATAGGGCCGTCAGAAAAAGAGAGAAAAACGATAAAAAGAAAAGAAAACGTAAATGGTTCATTGGACTGATATCTGATGAGGATGGACGTTGTTGAATATATCGCATTTTATACAGAGGAGAGTGGTAATGCACAACGTTTTTATGTGAAAAAAAAATGTTGACAAAACGACTCTGTCTATCTAAAATATGAGGTAGGGTGGCGTGTGGTATGTAAGTGTAGGGAGACGGCTATGATCAATCCCATAGAGATAGAGGCTTCTTTCCAGGAGTATATACAGGATCTTACCAGGTGGGCTCCTGACGGAATCATTCAAGTTGATCTCGATTTGCTACAATCATTGGGTTTACTTGATTGCGGCAATGAAGAGATGGTGGACGACTCGGAGGAGATGGACTTTCAATTTCATGTGATTGAATCATCTGAGAAGATTACGCTATTTAACGAAGAATTTGTCATTTGGATTGTCCCGGAGGTGAAAGAAAACGCCTCTTCTACCTTTATTTTGGTCGCGCTCAATTGTGAAGGGAGTCCTCAGCTGGAGCTTGTTTTCGTGACATCAGGAGTCTACAACACGTCGCGCTTTGTCTTACAGCTTCTCGAGCATTACTTGAGGGAAATCGTAGAAAACGAAGATACCCTCGAGCGCATCTCTGTCAAAGATAAGTAATGGCTTCTCTTTTTCACAGGTAAATGGGCAATGAATATAAACGCGAAGGTCGCGAAGAGAATACGAAGGGTAGCGGGAATTGCGGGACCTTTATTTCTCTGTGGCTCGGTGCCTCTCTGGTTTGAATTGCACAACAACGCGTTTAAGGGTGTGAATTATTGCGCCTCTTCTTTTTCCATGGTAAAGATATTTTCTCTCTTTTTGTACAGGTATGTAAGTCGTGTCATGAGTTTGCGTATGAGTAGGAGTCCTATTCCACCAAGCTGGCGCTCTTGTAGGGGGAGATTGGGGTTGTATTCGGGGCCTTCTATTAGGGGATTAAAGGGTTTGCCTTTGTCGATGATGGTGATCTTTAGCTGTTTAGGACGTTCGGATGTACAAACGACGTCGATCTGATTGTTTGGTGATGATGTTGAGTAGGCGTGGTTGATGATATTGACAACAGCTTCTTCGCTAGCAAGTTGGATATCGTGAAGAGCTTGTTTTGAAAAAGATGCGCTCCTTGCTGCTTGAGAGATGGCGGCGATGATTGGGTGTAAAGAGGTTAATTCTGCAGGATAAATCATTCTATTCTCCTGATCTACCAGTAGTATTTGAGCTGGCTAGCAATCTGTTGGGCGATGTTATTGTAGAGGGATGCGTGGGCGTTGTTTTTTGCTGTTGTATACGTTGAGAGCTGGCCGACGGAGAAGTTCAACGAGTTTTCTATAGAGGTGTCGGCCTGGTAGCTAAAGTCACTTGTTGCTGTAATGCGGAAGGGGCCTATAACGAGACGTTGTTTCGCTTCTTCGACAAGGGTGTAATCTACTGTGGCAAAGAGCCTGGCTTCATCGGGAATGAGGCTATTTGTCACGCGATCACTACCATCTCGTTCAAAGCGAAAGCCGATGTTTTCACTTCTGATGTTGATCACCGTCACTTGTAATGTCCGTCTCCCTTGTCCTGTAGGAGGGGACCAGCCCTGATGGGTTAGCGCTTCAGCAAGGGCATCCGTCAGCTTGCCATCTTTGTCTCCCGTTGCATATGGGAGAGAGAGGGAGTGGAGCAGGGCTTGGTTGTTCTCTGTCGATTGAAAGGAGTAATGGCAGGAGGTGAGGGCCCCTACTAGGCCGATATTAAGCAGAAGTAAGAAGAGAAAGCGGCTAGCCATTGTTCGTTTTTTTGGCTTGGGATGCTGTTTTTGAGAGGATGTTTATCCGTTGCTGGGCCGCTTTGGCCGCTTCTGTCTTTGGAAATTGCTTGATGGTGTTGTGATAATAGACGATAGAGGCTGTTTTCTCTTTCTTCCTTTCGTAAAACTGCCCTGTTTCATACATGCCTTGTGCAAAGAACTCCTTCATAGCATGTAAGAGTTTTTCTGCTTGTAACACACGTGTGTCTTTGGGAAACTGTTCGCGAAATTTGCGTATGTTGATTTCTCCAAGAGCAAGCAAGTCGGGGTTATTAGCCTCCTTTTTGCTCTGTTCATAATAGTGTTGAGCGATCAAAAGGAAGCCCTTAGGAGTTAACTTGTGTTGAGGAAAACGTTTGACTAGCTGCTGCAGGGTATCAACCCCCTCTCGATATTCTTTCTGTGCCAACAGTAGTTCCCCTTTGGCATAAAAAGATTCTGCTGCTAGGGGATGGGAAGGGATGCTAGCGATGATCTCGTCATAGATGTCTAAAGCATCCTCCTTGGCATCAACCCACTTGGGAAGCTGGCTCGTGCCAAACATGTGCTTCTTTGCACCGTTTTTGAATTGCTCAGCGATAAAAAATTTCAGCTTGAGGGCTTCGATAAAATATTGAGAGCTTTTTGTCCCCTTGAGGTATTCGCTGAGCCTCTCATTGGCAAGGTCGTATTTTCCCAGATGATAGTAACTTTTGCCTAGGTAGTATTGTAGATCTTGTCTTTTGGATTCGTCTGGAAAATTTCTTTGGATGATCGCCAGATGGCGCTGGGCCTCGATCCAGCTCTTCTCTTCTAATGCCGATATCGCTGCGTTATAATGCTTCTCAAATGGCATTGTCGCCAACTGGTCGACGTGGACAAGGCTTCCATTTTCTAAAACGTAGGCGCTGTAAGCCCCTGGCAAAAAAAAGAGCGACGAAGAGAAGACAAAAAGAAGAGTACTCAGACGGAACATAGCGTAGCCTTATATGTAAGCTATTCATAATGAAATAAGTAAAGAATTTTAGGGCAAAAAACCCTTTTTGTCAATCGGGTTTAGGTGGAGTTTTTCAAACTTTGAAATTAATGCGTCGCTGAACTATAAGGTGGATTCTTTTGAGGGAGGTAACAAATTATGAGTGATGGAGTTCAAAGAAGATTGTGGGGAATTGTTGTTGGCTTGCTTTGCCTGACGTTATGGCATGTACAAGACCTGGATGCACAGAATACTTCCCAAGGCCAGGAAAGCGGGAATGGCAAATCCTGGTTTTTTGTTTTTAACGTGGCTTCCGGCAGCCTGGAGGCCAAACCGAATACAAAGAATATCTACATCCTTACATTAAGGAATGTGGAATATGGAGTGGCGTTTACAGATCGGCCGGTCAGAGATGTCAGAGGTTTCACCGCGCAAAAATTGATCAATATTTGGTGGAACGGTTCTGACAGCTTTCACAAAACTCCTCCAAACGCTGTTCTTGATCTCCAAGACGGCAAGGATGAGATCTCTGTTTTTGTTCTGAATGAGCCTCGTTATGATGCGAAGAATAAAGTGTTGACGTTTGAAGTGAAGCATCTCAATGAGCAGCCCTTCGATCATGCGAGAGCTCTGCCTTTAAGAAAAGAGCGCAATGAAGTCCCGCGAGAGTTTAAAAATGCAGTATTTCTTATCGATAGCATTTTTTCAGCAGGCTTCGGGTAAGCCGAGTTTTACTGGAGCGTCTTGTGAATGGCTCCACATGCTATTCTTACGATGACATCGAGCCTTAAGGGGGTTTCTTGCTCGGGGCCGGTGCTTGTTTTTTCGTTGGCCATCCTCCTGTAAGAACCGTACAGAATCGACTCTGTAAACGAGGCGGCAATGTCTAAACCTAAGCCCTGTTGGCTAGTTTTTCGTACATGAGGAGAGGAGAGGGTTGCAAGCAGAGAGTTTAATTCTCCAGAGATTGGAAGGTGACAGTATTGAAGGAAAAAACGGGTGTATTTTTTTACGTCACCCAACGTTCCTTCTGGTTCGTTTTCTCCTCTTTCAGTTAGACGCGTAGCGTGAAAAAAAATAGGAGAGATAAGAAGCATTGTTCCTATATCCGCATAAGAGGATTCCGCAGTTTTGTAATTTGTCGTACCGAGAATGTAGGCTCCTCCCACAATAGGCGCTATGGTAAAGATCGCTATCTTTGTTACTGCCTTGGCGGTCTCGAAACATCTCCTTCTCTCTGATTGAACTTCTTGAGCACCACTTCCTATTTCCGTTACTCGATCTGATTGCCAGGCTCGCTTCTCAGCCTTCAAAAACTTGCGCCATTGAGCAGACAAGTCGAGGCCTGTTACGAAGCCTAAAGGCAGAACAGCGCAATAGGCTTCAAGAGGTGAGCGGGCGATACCAAGGCAGAAGGTGGAAATACCTACGATGATTCCATTGAGGGGTGTATTGTTGTGCAGCCACTTCCATTTTTTTTCCTGAGGATTTTGCAAGAGATTGGCGTGGATGCGATTCTCTACCTGGTAGCCAAGCATTCCCGTCAGGATGCGTATACCATATTGCGTCACGAGTGGTTGCCAGCCGAAAACTCTATCTGCTTCATTAAGGGAAGGCAAGCCTGCGAAAATAAGGCCAGAGCCTGCTACCATTAAAAGTAGAATCCCTTTGTTGTCTTTTATAAACAGAATTACCTTCTGGGCTGTCTCTTGCCAGGTTTCGAGAGGTAGCTCCTGTTCAGTCTGAGTTACATCAGGGAGAGCAGTAAATTCTACTGCAGAGCTTGCCTCCGATTCCAATTCACTAATCTCGTCTTCTTGAAGCTGATTTCTTATCCATACGGTGCCCACTCCAAATGTCAATATAGTGGCTGGAACAGTAGCTGAAGGGAGCGCACCCAGCATTCCTAATGCAAAAAAAGTTTCAAATGAAGTGTTGTTCTTTATCTTGCGTCCAAATTTTATGACTTTTTGTACTGTAGGATTGTCGCGCTGGTTCTCGTCAATATGATCTACAGTGAGTTGGCCAAAGTAGCCCAAGGTGCTAGAGCTGATCAAAAGAACAAGGAGATTGGAAAAAACGGATGAAGCGATCACGACGATGAGAGAGGCGGTGGCTATAACGACAGCGGAGGTGAAACCGTGGGAAAAGTTGTAAATGCCACGAGCTTTTTCCAAAACGCTGGCTTTGCAGGACTCCCAGCATGTTACGCTAGGGGGAGGGGGTTCGTTTCCCTCTACGTCCATGGGAACAACAGAGGTGGTGCTCCCATCGGATTTTGGAAGGGGTTTGTTTCCCTCTACGTCCATGGGAACAACAGAGGTGGTGCTCTTGTCGGATTCTGGTGACACTCTCCCCGCGGAGGAGGTAACTGGTGACACTCTCCCCGCGGAGGAGGTAACTGGTGACACTCTCCCCGCGGAGGAGGTAACTGGTGACACTCTCTCCGCGAGGGAGGGAGGTGTTCTGGAAGCAGAACCTCCCTCGTCTGTGCTGCTAGCGCCGGACGGCGAAGGCTGTAATCGTTCAATTTTTCCTGCGGTATTATCTGCGGGGAGAGGTTCTTGGGGTGATGGAGAGCTACTAGAAGGATAGAGTGATGAGGCAGATAACAGCGGGCTTAAGGTGGTTGATTCAGCAAACATATTACATAACCTAAAGTGGTCTTTTTAGATTCGATGCTTTCTAAGTGAGTATAGATAAGTAAAGAATATTTTTCAAGAACAAATATTATTATGTAGCGTTAAGTAGAAGATTTTCCGCATTAAAAAATTTTAAAACAACGTTTTTAGTAGACTCCACGGCTTTGTTGCAACAGACTAGAGCAGCGTTTTGACTTCTACCTCTTTTGTTTATTTTTTTACACCTTGCATCGTGTTGGGAAATTGTATGAAGATTTTCTTGACAGCTAACCCCCTAGAAGGACTATTGCTTTTTCTCCAGGCCGAAGGTCTGGCATTGTAACAGCCCAGGGCAACGCCCTGGGTATAGCAACGGCATTTGCAGCCTGAAAGGCTGCAACATTCGCTCGATTTCAGAGATGTTTTTCGTTAAATACAATACTAGATCTTTTCAGAAAGTGACAGGACACCATTCATCTTGGAATAGTACCTTCGAGGATGTTTTTGTGATATAGATGGGAAGGGCTGTGCTATACAAGATTCTTTTGCATCTTG